>NZ_CBAROL010000008.1:0-82021 GCF_964779595.1 Methyloglobulus sp. | reverse complement strand
ACGAGAAACGTATGACCGGATCAAGCCCCATAAACCCCAAAGTGCAAGCCACTGTACAAGCAATCATCACCAATCTTAAGGATAAACCTGGCGCGTTATTGCCCATTTTGCATGGCATCCAAGACGCAGGTTTCAATGCCAGAGGCATTCCTGATTCGTCTGCTTTCATAGCAAACTCGGCTGCCAATATTTTGGCTTGATCCAAAACCATAAGCATATCGTTGGTTTCAATCGGCTTTTTTACATACAAAACCCCTTCGCGCATAAAATCCTGAGCGGATAAAACGATCAAAGGCTTTAGCAAACATTCTTGTAAGCACTTGTCTAATAAATTTTTTGAAACCGGCACATCCGCATCATAAATATCAATATCATCTGCCGAATTAACTACAATTGCCGCGCCTTTGCAGGATCCATGCAAAAATTTCATCATAACCTTTACGGCACGGCTATCCATACCATACAGGGCAAGTTTTAAGGGCTTTGTGGTATTTTCTAGCATCGCTGAAGTATAGCAAAAGATTATTAAATTACTTTCACTCTCCGAATCGGAGTAAAGATAAACTAGAATATTTAGGTGGGCTGGAAAGCAACTATTTCACTAAATATTAGTGAGTTATTATCTTTTAAATCAAGCAGATTGATGAAAGAATCGATTATGTCTGTGGCTGGACTCGCATGACGAACCCAATTTTTGTGATGATTACTGGGTTTTTCGCCCAGCCTACAGCCATTAACTACACGTAAAGGTGCTGTGCTATGAAGCAAAACCGGAAGCCCAGTTAACTCTATAGCAACAACACTCGAAGAGTCGCTATTTTTGCGAAAGCTTGTTTTGAGGACTTCCTGTCCAAACAAGCGGCAAAAACTTAACGCGACCGCTAATGCCTTCGGCTGCCCCAGCCGTCCTGCTACTCTTGCTTCATACCCGACAAGGGGTATGAAACATCGTTGTGCAATGACCCGACGCGATGTCGGAATGCTGTGCATTTTCACTTCGCAAACAACGCTTCGTGAAAACACACAGCCCTATCGCTTCTGGGGACTAAAAATCTTCACTCCGCTAACGCTACGTTTCCAAGATTTTCAGCGTTTGCTTATCTACCCAACACGTCATTCCGGGTACTTTCGGCGATGGCAGCGGCCTCTGCAATGAGGTCTCCCGGCACATTCAATTCAGTTAGGGTTGCACCCAAGTGTTCCATGACAGCATTAAAATGATCCTCATTCAAACCAGTTTTAACCATACCTGCATGGGCATTCCGCATATCCTGGCCTGTATAGCTGTTGGGGCCACCGAAAGCCATAGTAAAGAACGCCTTTTGCTTGGCGATTTGCTTGTCCATGTCGGTTTTTTCAAAAAAATGACTAATTCGTTGGTCATTCAGTACTTTGCGGTAAAAAATCTCAACGGCTGCATTAACGGCGGGTTCGCCGCCAATTCTTTCATAAAGTGGTGCATTCATAAGTATCCCCTGATTTGTAAAGTAGGTTTATCATTGCTGTTTCAAAAGCAACAACCAAGATGTGAGCAAACGATTTGAACACGATAATATAATAGCGAATAAAAATAATTAATACAATTTTAATATGTTATAAGTAATTTATAATGTGCAATTTTTCACAGACTGTATTTTGTCATCCTGCTATGCTAAAAGGGACATCAAAGGGAGAATTTATGGCTGATCATATTGGTTCGCGTCAGCGCCAAATTTTAGAACTGCTACTCGAGCATAAAGAAGGCTTGTGCATTGATGAAATTGCCAAAACTTTAAATATTTCACGCAACGCGGTGCAGCAGCATATTTCTGTGCTGGAGTTAGAAGGCTATCTGCAAGCGGGTGTACTCAATAAAACGGCAGGTCGTCCAGTCCGGAGTTATATCCTGACCGAAGCCGGCATCAACAGTTTTCCTAAGCAATATGCCTGGTTTTCTAAACTCATGCTGACTGACCTGAAAAACGAAATAGGCCACGAAGCCTTTCAACGCTACATGTATAAGCTGGGTGATAGCCTGTCGCAAAGCTATTTATACCGATTTGCAGGAAAGCAGACAGCTGAACGCAGATTGGAATTGTTAAAAATTATGGACGAAATGGGTTTTAAGACCGACAGCAAAACCGATTCAGTTGACAATGATCCGACAACTATTAAAGCCTATAACTGCATATTTCATGATTTGGCGCAAAAGCATAATGAAGTCTGTAAGTTTGACATCGCACTCATGACTGCCTTGCTTGAAAAAGATGTTGAATTGACGGAATGTATGGCACGAGGTAATGGCTTATGTTGCTTTAAAATTATCGACAAATAGTATTCCAACTGTTTATATCAGCATACGTAGTTAATTTGAATCCTCATAAAGGCACTACTCAGGAAGCCTATAATAGCGAATAAATATTATATTGACATGTTCCGGCAATTCCGTTAAAAATACGAACATAGTTTTGCATCGAAACTATATGGCTAATATTTTTTACTACCGGAGATAACATTATGACAACAATATCATCAATCATCATTACCGGATTACTGTGCGTTATGACTACATTTAGCTACGCAGGGAACGATGGCGTAGCTTTTCCTGAAGGTTACAGGAATTGGCTGCATACCAAATCCATGCTTATCCAACCAGGGCATGCCTTAGAAAATCCTTTTCAAGGTATCCATCACGTTTACGCCAATAGCAAGGCAGCGAATGGCTTAAAAACCGGTAAATATGGCGACGGCTCCGTATTGGTGTTTGATCTTTTAAAGTATGAGGAAAAAGACAAAACCATACAGGAAGGGGAACGCAAGCTGGTCGGCGTGATGCACAAGGATTCTGTCAAATATCCATCGACAGGCGGCTGGGGATTTGAAGGCTTTGCAGGCAACAGTAAAACCGAACGCCTAGTAAAAGACGGAGGCAAGTCCTGCTTTGGCTGCCATGAACCGCAAAAAGGTAAAGATTATGTTTTTTCTGCACTTCGAGAATAATTGGATGCAGCCAAATAAGTTAACAATAAGTGCTTCATAGCGTTACATCCACCTTTGCCGTGAAAACTTACAAAAGCTGAAGGTACGATAGCTGTAAAAAATTTGCTGTCCAAAAACTTATGCATCAGTTTGTACAATGACAGGTTTATAGTTCAATGCCAAAATGTAATCTGGGTTGTTGCGCGGCTTTTTTCAAATTTTCAAGAAACTAACAGTAAATAGAGAACAATAATGAATTTACTCAAATTAGGCATGACGTTTTTTTCCACGCGGGACGGGGTTTGTAGCCAATGCCGTTAAGTTAAGCCTCCACGCGGGACGGGGTTTGTAACCCCGTTCCTAACGTTTTTGCGAAACTTAAACTGCATCACTGAACTTAGCCAACATGAAACCCTGCGGACGGGGTAACATGCCCTGTCCGGCTGAGAGGGTTTGTAGCCAATGCCGTTAAGTTAAGCCATATTTGGAGTACAAAGCTTGCTTTGCACTTGTCCACCACAGGCAAAGCAAGCTTTGCACTCCATTGTTGCTATCATTAGTCCGTAGGCTGTTGGGTTGGACGCGCCCCATGTGGGCGATGTAGTGGGCTTGGGCGCGTCGTAACTCAACAAACGGCATTTCGGTCGGTGGGATGTGTTGGGTTACGGCGCACGGACAATCCGGTGATAATCTTATAGACATCCGCTATGTGTACCTAACCCAATCTACGTTACCATGCCAGATCAAATCCATATTTTTACTGGCTAATGAAATACCGAAGAACGCCACTGATAGCTTATCTATGTTTGCTGCCTCTTCTGCTTTCGCTCGGCATTTGGCAACTTAATCGTGCGGAAGAAAAACGGGTATTAACCCGCTTAAAAGAGCAACGGCAATCAACAGAAACCTTGGTATTGTCGACAACCCTACCGGACACAGCGGAAGCACTTTTGTATAAGCCTATAAAAGCGTTAGGACATTACGATAGCGGCCATCAATATTTGCTCGACAACCAAGTTAGCAAGGGTAAGGCGGGGTATTTCGTATTGACTCCTTTTCTGTTAAAAAATGAAAACAAGGCGGTTTTGGTCAATCGAGGATGGCTGCCTTTGGGTAAAAATCGGGGCGATTTGCCAGAAATAAATGTCGATACCAAGGAAATCACTGTTACAGGTCGAATTAATCGTTTTCCTAGTGTCGGGTTAATGTTGGCAGGGGCTGAAATCCCAAGTAACACATGGCCTGCTTTAGTGCAAGTTATTGATAATAAGGTATTAGCCAAGCAGCTTGCTTATCCTTTATTCGACTTTCAGCTTGAACTGGATAAACAATCGGCAAATAGTTTTACCCGCGAATGGCAAACGCCGCACACCATGACACCTGAAAAACACATCGGGTATGCGGTACAATGGTTCTTATTGGCATTAACGCTCACCGTGCTTTTTGTGAAGTACGGTTTTAAGAAACCGCATGATTAATCAACAAAAAAACCGTTTATATATCCTGCTGATCTTCGGAATGGCTATTATTCCTTTTATGATTGCGTGGATGCTGGATGGGAAAGCCCCGTTTATCGAAGGTCACACCAATAAGGGGCAGCTTATTAGCCCTG
The DNA here is from genome assembly GCF_964779595.1 of Methyloglobulus sp. Lineage (NCBI taxonomy): Bacteria > Pseudomonadati > Pseudomonadota > Gammaproteobacteria > Methylococcales > Methylococcaceae > Methyloglobulus > Methyloglobulus sp. The sequence goes on along the minus strand of NZ_CBAROL010000008.1, from coordinate 77,451 downwards.
TCGTAGCAACCGAACCTAGTGATTTTATTGGATTAGATACCTTTTCCACCGATAATATTACGGAACTTAAAGGTCATTGGGTGACGTTGAATATAGTTCCTCAAGTTGATTGCAATAACATCTGTTTTGATGCCATTCACAAAACCAAGCAACTACGCTTGATGATGAACAAAGATTTAACCCGCACCCGACGAGCAGTTATCTTTTTGAAAGACGTGTCGCCAGAATTGGCAAACCAATGGTTGCAAGATGATACAGTGCTGTTAAAAATTAAGCCTAGTGCGGCACTACAACATAAAATTGCCGAACTCAGAAATGGCAGACTACCGGATGGACTGTTGTTGTTAATGGATCCAATGGGTAATTTAATGATGCAGTACGAACCGGGTTTTGACCCTTACAAAGTAAAAAGTGATCTCATGCACTTATTGCGAATTTCACAAATTGGTTAATGGAAACAAATGTTTAGAAAAATAACTCTGTTTGGCTTGGTTTTAACGCTGATCGTCATTGTTGCTGGATCTCTCGCTAGGGTAATGGGGGCTGAGTCTATGTTTGGACTTATTCCGCCGCAAGCACTGCATTTTAAGATCGCTTATGCACTTGCCGCAGTTACCTTGGTGGTACTGTTGATGTCATGGTGGCAAGCGCATTGTCGTGCCGCAGCAATGATGGCAGCATTGGGTTTAGCAAGCTTGCTAGGCTTGCAGGTGGCGTTAGGAATTGGGCTTTTAAAAGCACCCGACCAAGCAATCCTGATGACAGGGCATTTGTTGTTGGGAATGACGGTTTTCTGGGCATTTTTCTGGCTGTATTTGCGGACTGATCGGGATATTTCGCGTTCTGTCGAACGTACAGGGCCGATATGGTTTGCTCGATTTGCGATTACGTTGCTATTCTTGCAAATTGCCTTGGGTAGCTGGATAAGCATTAATCATGCGACTTTGGCTTGTACGGGCTTTCCGCAATGTAACGGACAATGGTGGCCGGAAGCAGATTATCAAGGCATTTTGAATGGCTTGATGGCAAAAGCGGGTGAAATGTCTTATGCCACCCAAGTTGCGGTGAATTGGTTGCACCGAGTAGGCGCATTGACCTGTTTCATCCTTCTAAATGGGCTAATGCTGGTTGCTACTGCCGCAAAAAATTCAACATCGGTACGAAAAGCCGGATTATGGCTAAGTTTTCTACTATTTGTGCAAGTTGCACTGGGTGTTATTGGCTATCGATTTGCCATGCCATTGTGGGTGGTGGTTGCCCATACCAGCTTTGCTGCATTGCTGATGTTACCGCTGATTGCCATTAGTTTTTATAGTCGGTATAGTTTTGTTGAGTCTAAGCCATCTATTAAAAAAGCGCGTCCCGAACCAGCAGTTATCGAGACCAAACCAGAAGCCGAGGCACTTTCTCCGAAGGTGCTTGCACCGGAAGTTGCAGCAATAGAGCTTGATGAACCCTATATAGAACCCGCGCCAGAATCCGTTTATCAGCGCCTTAAAACCCAGCTATCACGCACTCGAACAGGCTTAGGCAGTATTCTTGCTAATTTACCACTGGGTCTGAAAGATATAAATGAAGACCTACTGGAAGAAATCGAAGCCAGCTTACTGATGGCCGATGTGGGTGTTGATGTTACCTCGAAAGTCATCAATCGCCTTACCCAAAGCCTTGAACGGAAACAACTTGCCGATAGCAACGCATTAACATTGGCTTTGAAGCAAGAATTGCTCAGTATTCTTGCGCCCTGTAGTAAGCCGTTACAAATCCCCAAACAGGATAAGCCCTTTGTCATATTGGTTATCGGTGTGAACGGCGTGGGTAAAACTACGACCATTGGCAAGCTCGCCAAACGCTTGAGCGCACAAGGCCATAGCGTCATGTTAGCGGCGGGTGATACTTTTAGGGCAGCGGCAGTTGAGCAGTTGCAAGTCTGGGGACAGCGTAATAATATTCACGTTGTCGCGCAGCATACTGGGGCAGATTCTGCCTCCGTAATTTATGATGGCATACAATCCGCACAATCTAAAGGTGTCGATGTTCTGATTGCAGACACCGCAGGACGCTTGCATACCAAAGCTAACTTGATGGAAGAATTGAAAAAAGTTAAACGCATTATGTCAAAATTGGACGAAACCGCTCCTCATGAAGTCATCTTGGTATTGGATTCAGGCACGGGACAAAATGCCTTATCACAAGCCAAATTATTTAATGAAGCGATAGGTTTAACTGGTTTAGTTCTGACCAAGTTGGATGGCACCGCAAAAGGCGGGGTGATTTTTGCCTTAGCCAAGCAGACAGGTATCCCCATCCGCTTCATCGGCGTGGGTGAGGGCATTGATGATTTGCAAGATTTTAATGCCGAAACCTTTGTTGATGCCTTGTTCGTTAAAGACTAAGCCCTGCCATGCTCAAGTTTGAAAACGTCTACAAGCGCTACGCCGAAACAGGCGATGTCCTAAAGAACGTCAGCTTTCACCTTAAACAAGGCGAAATCGCGTTCCTTACCGGGCATTCCGGTGCAGGCAAAAGTACCGTGTTGAAATTGATTGCGGTAATGGAGCGCGCAACGCGCGGCGATATTGTGTTGGACGGGCAAAAATTGAGCGCTATCAAGGAACGCCATGTGCCTTATATCCGTAGGAAAATGGGCTTTATCTACCAGGATTACAAATTATTACAAGACAGGACGGTGTTCGACAACGTCGCCTTGCCTTTGGTGATAGCAGGTTACGGGCATCAAGAAGTTTCACGTCGGGTACGTGCGGCATTGGATAAGGTCGGCTTATTGGGCAAGGAGAAAAAATTTCCGCTGGCTTTGTCGGGCGGGGAACAACAGCGTGTCGGTATTGCCAGGGCGGTCGTCAACAAGCCGCCGATGATTATTGCCGACGAACCCACGGGTAATCTCGATCCTGAATTGTCTGCGGAAATCATGGCATTATTTGAGCAATTTCAAAATGTTGGCGTAACTATTCTGATTGCATCCCACGATATTTCCTTGATCCAAAAAATGAACCATCGTGTGTTGCGCTTGGATCATGGGCAGTTGGTGGCGAGTTAACTCATGAAACAGATCGATAAATATCCGCACAAACCCAAGCCACTTAAACCGGATATACAGCAAAATACTAAAGCAGGTGGGAGCTTTACTGACCGCCTGAAAGCCTATCGTGACCAACATGCACAATCCTTGTTTTCCAGCCTTGGACGTTTGTTTTCAACACCCTTCACTTCGACAATGACGATAGGCGTGTTAGCACTTGCCATTGCACTGGCAAGCGGCTTCTACTTGGTAGTGGTCAATTTGCAGCAATTGACCACCGGATTGGAAGCCAGCAACCAAATCTCCTTATTTCTACGGGACGAAATCTCAGAAGCCCACGCCAACAAATACGCCGACAAAATCCGCAAAAACCCAAATGTCCAACACGTAAAAGTCATCACCAAGAAACAGGCGATGGCGGAATTCAAGGGCTTTAGCGGCTTTGGTGATGCCATTGACGTGCTGGAAAAAAACCCATTGCCGATTGTAATCGAAGTCTTGCCCAAGGATGCGTTAGTAGACAAAGAAGCCTTGACCCAGCTATTCGAGGATTTCAAAAAATCCACCGAAGTTGATTTCGCCCAAATGGACATGGCCTGGGTTGAGCGCTTGCAGTCGATAGTGTCTACCGCGCGCCTAGGCGCAATCCTGTTGGCTGTCTTATTGGGCTTGGCGGTGTTCTTTATTGCGGGGAACACCATTCGCCTGGAAATCCACAACCGACGGCAGGAAATCATCATCGCCAAACTGGTCGGCGCGACCAACAGCTTTATCCAAAGACCGTTTTTATATACCGGATTTTGGATAGGTTTTCTTTCTGGGGTCAGCGCGTGGTTTATTGTGACCTTTATCATGCTGATTTTAAGACAATCCGTCGAAAATCTTTCCGGTTTATACGCAGGCGCATTTCATTTGCTGTTCTTTAGCTACGGCGAAACCTTTATCTTACTCACGATATCATCAACTCTCGCCGTGTTCGGTTCCTGGCTAGTGCTTTATATTCAAGTCAAACAATTACGACCTGAATAAGTCAGCATCCTTACTGTAGAACTTACGCAGTGCGTATCTTTTACCAATCCCAATAAGTTCTCATCCTTACCTTCTCCAAAGGGATAAGGTAAGGATGAGGGGATTCATAACAGCTTTTTGGGATTGGTATTACAGTGCTATTTAACCCGCATCCCAGCAACCGCGCCACTATCAGGACTCAACACAAAAATATCCTTCCCGCCCGGCCCTGCCGCCAGCACCATACCTTCGGATAGACCAAACTTCATTTTACGGGGGGCGAGATTAGCAAGAACCAAGGTTAACCGTCCTTCCAATTCTTCCGGTTTATAAGCGGATTTGATACCGGCAAACACGGTACGGGTTTCATCTCCGATATCGACGGTCAATTTCAATAGCTTATCGGCTTCTGGCACGGCTTCCGCCTTGATGATAAGGGCGATGCGTAAATCCAGCTTGGCGAAGTCGTCGATTTGGATGGTGTCGGCGATGGGTTCAAATTGTTTGGCTTTGGGTTCGACCTTGGAATTTGCCTTGACAGCATCGACGGTTTTTTCCAAATTTTCTTTTGAGTCTTCAATGATTGCCGCGATTTTGTCGGCTTCAACCCGCGTCATCAGCGGTTTGAATTCATTGATGGTGTGGCCTTTTAATGGCTGCAATCCAGCAACCCAGTTTTGGCTTTCGATAGCCAAAAACTGTTCGGCTTCCTTAACCAAGGTAGGCAGTACAGGTTTGAGATAAGCAGCAAGTACGCGGAACAGGTTAAGCCCCATCGAGCAGACATCGTGTAATTCCTGGTCTTTGCCGTCTTCTTTAGCAAGCAACCAAGGTTTTTTATCGTCGATATAAGCATTGGCCTTATCTGCCAGTGCCATGATTTCACGCATGGCTTTGGCGAATTCACGGGTTTCGTACAACTCGGCAATGGTATCGTTGGCGTTGACAAAGTCGGCAAACAATTCAGGTTCCGAGCAATTATCAGATAAGCGATTGGCAAAGCGTTTGCTAATAAAACCGCTACACCGGCTGGCGATGTTGACGACTTTGCCGACCAAATCGGAATTCACCCGCTGGCTGAAATCGTCGAAGTTAAGGTCAATGTCATCCACCCCCGCGCTGAGTTTGGCGGCGAAATAATAGCGCAGGTATTCTGGGTTTAGGTGGTCGAGATACGTCCTGGCCTTGATAAAAGTACCACGGGATTTGGACATCTTCTCGCCATTCACCGTTAAAAAACCGTGCGCGAAAATGGCGCTAGGTGTCCTGAACTGCGCTCCAGCTAACATGGCCGGCCAGAACAAGGCATGAAAATAGATGATGTCTTTGCCTATAAAATGGTACAACTCGGTTGTGCTGTCTTTATGCCAGAATTCATCAAAATCAATGCCTTGCTTATCGCAGAGATTTTTGAAACTCGCCATATATCCAATCGGCGCATCCAGCCAGACATAAAAATACTTGCCGGGCGCATCGGGTATTTCAAAACCGAAATACGGCGCATCGCGGCTTATATCCCATTGTTTCAAACCGCCGTCCAGCCACTCTGCCAGTTTATTGCTTATTTCGGGCTGCAAATGTCCGGCAGTCGTCCACTCGCGTAGCATGTCATTGAAATTTTCCAGATTGAAAAAGTAATGCACGGAATCTTTTGGAACAGGTTTTGCGCCTGAAATAGCCGACACGGCATTCTTTAGATCGGTAGGAGAATACGTCGAACCACACACTTCACAGCCGTCTCCATATTGATCAACTGCACCGCATTTAGGGCAATCACCCTTGATAAAGCGGTCGGACAAGAACATCTTTTTAACCGGATCATAACCCTGGGTTATGCTGCGTGAGTTAATATGTCCGGCATCCCTTAACCGCTCATAGATTAACGACGAAAGCGTTTTGTTTTCTTCCGAATGGGTGCTGTGGTAGTTGTCGAAAGCCACGCCGAATTCATCGAAATCCGCCTGATGTTCCTTGCTGACTTTGGCAATCAGTGTTTCTGGCGTAATGCCCTCCATATCCGCCCTCAACATAATCGGCGTGCCGTGGGTATCATCCGCACACACGTAATAACACAGGTTGCCGCGTTGTTTTTGGAAACGTACCCAGATGTCTGTCTGTATGTATTCGACTAAATGACCGATATGGATTGGGCCGTTGGCGTAAGGCAAGGCACTGGTGACAAGGATTTTTCTATTGGACATGATGGGGTTAGTAAACTGGTCAAAAACAATGGCGCATTATGGCATAAATGGAGGCTTCTTGGGATATTGGGAAGCTGTGGAGCAAGGGCAGGTAATTTGCTGTAAAATGCTACGTACAAGGTCATTTTTATAAATTGACTCTTTTGTGCGGCAATACATTAACCCAAGCATAAAAAACCAAATGCCGTTGAGTAAAACGGGCTAGTTCCTTCTCCCTAGAGGGAGAAGGTTAGGATGAGGGGGAATTAAAATGACTTATTCTATTTTTAATCCCCCCCTCACCCCGACCCTCTCCCTCAGGGAGAGGGGGCTTGCACCATAACTTAACAATACTTGAGCATAACCCCAGGAACTTCAACCTAATGACCGACATTTCTAAAACCGACATAGAAAATGTGCTTAAAACCATAATCGACCCCAACCACGGTCTTGATCTGGTTTCTGCGAAATCCGTAAAGTCGATTGCCATCGAAAACAACGCCGTTGCTGTCAAAATAGAACTCGGCTATCCGGCCTTAAGCTATCACGCAGAATTGAAATCAATTGTCGATCAGCAACTAAAAACGCTGGTGGGCATTGGCGGCATTACGGTTGAAGTAACCAGCAAAATAATCTCACACGCCGTCCAACAAGCCCTAAAGCCCCAACCCAACATCAAAAACATCATCGCGGTGGCTTCGGGCAAGGGCGGGGTTGGTAAATCCACCACCGCCGTCAATCTGGCGCTGGCGTTATCTGCGGAAGGCGCAACTGTCGGCATCCTGGATGCGGATATTTACGGCCCCAGCATTCCCACCATGCTTGGCCTGTCCGGTTATCCCGAAAGCCGCGACAACAAGACCATGCTGCCCAAGATTGCCTACAACATCCAAACTATGTCCATCGGCTACTTAGTGGATGCAGGCCAGGCCATGATCTGGCGCGGCCCGATGGTCACCAACGCCTTGCAACAATTGCTCAGGGACACTAACTGGGACAATGTTGATTACTTGATCGTAGACCTGCCGCCCGGCACCGGCGACATACAGTTGACCTTATCACAGCAGATTCCCGTCAGCGGTGCGATAATCGTGACCACGCCGCAAGACATCGCCTTGATTGATGCCCAGCGCGGCTTGGGTATGTTCCAAAAAGTGAATGTCCCCGTACTGGGCATAGTGGAAAACATGAGCATGCACATCTGCAGCAACTGCGGACATAGCGAGCCCATCTTTGGCACGGGCGGTGGCGTGGTGATGGCGGAAACCAACCATGTCGATTTTCTGGGCGCACTGCCCTTGGATATTAACATCCGCATCCAGGCCGATTCCGGCCAGCCAACGGTTGCCGTTGATCCCAACAGCCCAGCCGCGCAGATGTACAAAGCCATTGCCCGTAAGGCGACGGCAAAATTGGCGTTGAAGGCGAAGGATTTTAGTACGCGGTTTCCGAATATTGTGATTCAAAATACTTAACTTATCGTTCCCACGCTCCGCGTGGGAATGCAGTTTGCGACGCTCCAGCGTCCCGTTTAACAATGAACCAACAACATGGGTAGAAGCCGCTATACCATAACAGAACCGGATAAGCTCCACTTTTTAACCCGCACCGTTGTCGAATGGATGCCCGTTTTTACCCGCCCCGAAACCGTTGAAATCTTATTGAACTGCTGGCGATACCAACGGGAAAACCAAGGCTTAAAGCTCTACGGTTACGTCGTCCTGGAAAACCATTACCATTTTATCGCCCAGGCTGCAAACTTAAACCAATGCGTTAGCGGTTTTAAATCATTCACTGCCCGTAAAATAATCGACACGCTTAAGCAACGGAACGCAGAAATGTTGTTGAAGCGCTTGCGCTATGCCAAACTAGCCCACAAACAAGATCGGGAATACCAGTTTTGGCAAGAGGGTGTTCATGCCGAACTCATTTTTAGCGAGGCGATTATGCGGGAGAAGCTAGACTACATCCATGCCAATCCGGTAAAGCGCGGTTACGTCAACATGCCGGAACATTGGCGTTATTCGAGTGCCAGTCATTATGTCGGGCAAACTGGGTTGCTGGAGATTGACGCATGGTGAGACGGGACGCTGGAGCGTCTGGGGCTGCATTCCCACGCAGAGCGTGGGAACATAAAAGAAATCCGCCCGGTGCCGCTTGGTTCCTGCGCTTCTCGCATTTACCGGGGGTTGCCGGAAGGGACTTCCCTGTCCCTCCGGTAACGTGCGGCATCCCTGCCGCACCCCTAACGGGCTATTCCCTAAATGCCCCGATGCTCGGCGCAGCATAACGGGAGGTGGCGAATATGAAACGAGTTGTATAATTTTTGTACCTGATTACAAAGAAATGATACAAAAATCAATATGTAGTATAATAATATCCGAAGAGTTGCTATATTTTGTGTTTCTAATGAAAATGCGCTGGTGGAGACATCGGTCTTTTTACTTTCGACACTCCTTTACCCAAAATCCTTTGATACCCGCCCGAAGGTAATGGGTATCTTCGGAGTGGTGGACTCTTTCTGCTATTTATTAGGAGAAATATCATGGCTAATAAACCACGTAGTCCTTGCAAGACTCCACCGAGAGAGCCAGAGACTGTTCCGGTCAAGCCTCATCGGCGGAGTCCACCAAGAGAATGCAACTGACCGTTAGGTAAGTTGTAGGCGTTATGGATCGGTGTCTCCACCAATGCATTTTAATTGTAGTTCATAAAACACATTCATCTTTTGATTTAACTATTATTTTTAGATTTCTTTTAGGTTGCCAGAGTTATATAGGTAAAATGAAAAGCCTCCCACACCCTATTCAATATCAAGGTAGTAAACGGAATTTGGCTTCCGTTATTTTGCGCCATCTCCCCAAAGCTATTGATACTCTTATTGAACCTTTTGCGGGTTCAGCCGCAATTAGCATTGCCGCTGCCGCTCACAAGATGGCAAAATCTTATCTGATTAACGATCTTAATAAGCCATTGGCTGAATTGTTGCAATTGATAGTCGAATCTCCGATTGAAACGGCAATGTTTTATGAAGGCGTTTGGAATGAACAACATAGCGATTCAATCGAGCACTATTACAAGATTCGAGAAGCCTTCAACCGCACACAAGACCCACGCCTTTTTCTTTATCTATTAGCAAGATGCGTCAAAGGCTCAGTCAGATATAATTCTGACGGAATATTCAACCAAAGCCCAGATAAGAGACGTTATGGCACTCAACCGAAAACCATGCGTAAAAATATTTTTGGTGTTTCCGCTTTGTTAAAGGGTAAAACAGAGTTTTCGTCTCTTGATTACAGGGAAATTTTGGACAAAGCCCAAAACACCGATCTCGTTTACATGGATCCGCCCTATCAGGGTGTGTGTGGAGATCGGGATTCCCGTTATTTTTCTGGCATAAATCATGACGATTTTGTCTCTGTTCTTGAGTGGCTTAATTTAAGGGGAATTGCGTATATCGTCAGCTACGATGGTCGTAGGGGAAGTAAAACATTTGGGGAGCTACTTCCCTCTTCGCTTGAACTTACGCGTGTTGAATTGGATGCGGGGCGTTCTAGCCAGGCAACTTTACTTGGGCGTGATGAAGTGACTTATGAATCCCTATATCTTTCTCGTACGTTGACCGACAAACTTGCTTGTAAATCAACAGAATATTACCTGCCCCAAACACAGCAGTGTTCATTATTTGAGCCTAGGGGTCATTATGTCTGATCTCCCAAAGGACTTCATTGATCTTTGTCATTCCGTTACTGCGAAACGTCCGAAAACCGTTATTGACCATATTTTGAAGCATGGTTTTATCACGACTGAGGAGTTGAAAGAAACATACGGTTACAACCATCCGCCTAGAGCCGTCCGAGATGTGCGCGAACATGGCATAGCGATTGAAACTTTCCGAGTCACAGGTTCTGATGGGCGAAAAATTGCGGCTTACCTTTTTGGCGATGTAGCGGAGAGGAAATTCACAAAACTATCAGGCAGAACTGGTTTATCAAAGAAAATCAAGGAAGCTTTAATTGAAAAGTATGGTGCAAAATGCTTCATCTATCTCGAAGAGATAGATGAGAAGGAATTGCAAATCGACCATCGAGTCCCCTATGAAGTCGACGGTAACGGAGAAGGCGGGGAACTCGATCCAGAAGATTTTATGCTGCTTTCCGGTTCTGCAAACCGTGCAAAGTCATGGTCTTGTGAACATTGTGAAAATTGGAACGATGTCAAAGAAAGAACAATCTGCCTAACATGCTATTGGGCATACCCAGAAAATTACAATCACATTGCCATGCGTCAGATTCGCCGTCTCGATCTTATTTGGCAAGGTGATGAAATTGATATTTACGAAAAATTAAAGGCAGAAGCACACTCGCTTGAGAAAGAAATTCCGTTGTTTGTAAAAGAAATTATTGAAAAAGAGGTTCGGTGTAAACGTACTTAAATATGTTTCTCAGCCTCTGCTGTACCTCGTACGGCGGATTAATCGTAGGGCGCGGTTAGCCGCGCAAATCCACTTTGCTTAAACTACTACTGGTGTTCACGCGCGGCGTAACCCGCCTAATGTGATGGGCTTCGAGATGCTATGAAAATCGCCCATTCCCTTATGCCGCGCCGAGCATCGGAGCATTTATCGGGAATAGCCCGAAAGGGGTGCGGCAGGGATGCCGCACTTTGCCAGAAGGACAGGGATGTCCTTTCTGGCAAACCCCGGTAAATGCGAGAAGCGCAGGAAGCGAGCGGCATCGGGCGGATTTCTTTTGGATACTTTTCTTTGTCCGTACAAAGAAAAGTATTCCGCCTGCCAGTGCGGGAACTGGCATTAAAATAACCGTCGCGGTAGCGACACTTAAATTAAAAACAACACAAAATACACTTCACCTAACCTCATGAGCATCAAATCAGACAAATGGATACGCCGGATGGCGCAACAACATGGCATGATCGAGCCGTTCGAGTCGGGACAAATACGCGATTCCGAAAAGGGGCGGGTCATCTCTTACGGTACGTCGAGTTATGGTTATGACGTGCGCTGTTCGGATGAATTCAAGATTTTCACCAACATCAATTCTGCGGTGGTTGATCCCAAAAATTTCGATCCGAACAGTTTTGTGGATGTCAAAGCCGATGTGTGCATCATTCCACCGAATTCCTTCGCCTTGGCGCGGACGGTGGAGTTTTTCCGCATCCCACGCGATGTGTTGACGGTCTGCCTGGGCAAATCGACTTATGCCCGCTGCGGGATTATCGTGAACGTGACCCCGCTGGAACCCGAATGGGAAGGCCACGTCACCCTGGAGTTTTCCAATACCACCACATTGCCGGCAAAAATCTATGCCAATGAAGGCGTTGCCCAAATGCTGTTTTTTGGCAGCGATGAAGTGTGCGAAACGTCTTACAAAGACCGGGGCGGTAAGTATCATGGGCAGACGGGCGTGACTTTGCCGAAAGCTTAAACCTAATAATATCCTCTCCTGCTGGATCCCTACATGGACGTAGGTTAGTTGGGCAATGCAGGAGAAATTGCCCTAGAGGGTTGGGTGAAAAGAATATGATCAACTTTATATCCCCCCTCATCCCAACCTTAACGGCGCAAGTTCCATACCTCCTGCCGCACTTCCACTATCCCTGGTGGTCGTTCCTCAAGGGAGAAGGGGCTTTTTGAATTTTTTGAGATTCCCATGAATAACTCCCCATTCAACTCCGAGCGATTTTTCAAAAGTGCCTGCCTGTTTGAAGCCGCGCTAATCCTGGTTGCGATAGTGTTGGGTTGGATGAGCAACATCAACCCGTTTGTTGATTTGCATTATTCCGAAATTGCCATCTTATATGGAATATTAGGTACGATACCGCTATTTTTGCTGTTTTTATTGCTGGAACAACTCAGCTCAGAATCCGTCGTCACAATCCGGCGTTTTCTTATGGAAACCTTGGGGCCAGCATTGCATCGCCATCATTGGGCAGATTTATTCGTGTTGGCGGCAATCGCTAGTATCTCCGAAGAAATCCTGTTTCGTGGAGTAATCCAGCCCTGGATGGAATCATCTTGGGGAATCATTGCTGGGTTGATTGGAAGCAATATCCTCTTTGGGATGGTACATGCCATTACACCGTTATATTTCATATTGGCGACAGTGGTCGGTATTTATTTAGGGCTTGCCTTGGATATTGGCGGGGATAGAAACTTATTAACGCCCATCCTTATCCACGGTTTGTATGATTTTCTGGCATTTATGGCCCTGATGCGGAGTTATCGGGCAAGTTTGGCGGCACAAAATCAGTTAAACGATCATTGAAATCGAAAACTGTACCTTCAACTTTTTCTTATAAGCTACAACAATAGCCACTCAATAAAAACTGTGTGATATGACACACTTACTGTGTCATATCACACAGTTTTTTCTGTAAGCCTTATCTAATGCGGGTTACAGAGGCAGTGCAATTTTATTAAACTGTGCCATATCACACACTTTTTGGTTTAGGAATAAATTTAGAAAGCATTATCAGTAATAAGCCCATTATCCTGTAGGTTTTTTATTTGTAAGGCAAATTAATTAAATGCTAGGAAAAAATCAGGATTATTATTATTTATCAATTGATTACATAAACATAAGTAGCTGCCCCAATACGGTGCAATAATCAGAAGTCCGCTCGTAAATGTTAAATTTACATGGCATACATAATGCATGACTTTATGTTGGGTCGGATTTTGAGTTCACCCTGTGCAGCATTACCCGAAATTGATGTTTGTTTTGCTTGCGAAAGCCTTGTCTAGTACTATGGCGCGTCTAAAATAAACTGGGATTGCCTTGGTAGCAGTGTGATGATTAAGTTCCGCCTTTTCTATTTCTAAGCAATTTTAAGTATCTATGTAGGGTCAATCATGAATATATCGAATAAATTACTTTTGTTAATGGCAGCAATGTCCGTATTGACGGTATACAGTGCTGCCGTTTCAGCCGACCACGGCTCTTTGGGCTTTGGCATCGGCACGGCATCGCCGATTATCACCCAAACGGGGGTGACTCTCCCGAAAAACATGTGGGCGAGCGGGATAATCACCCAGTTTATCAATTTTGATAGTATTTCCGATTCGCGGCTTTTAGCGTTGAAAAACAACGCGAAGACCGATGCCGATGGTGATGTCCATGATGTTGAAACCTTTTTGCAGCCTTCTATATTTGCGGCTTATGGTGTTACTGATGACTTGACTTTGGGCCTTAGGATTCCGTATGTGTTGCGCTCTGGAGTCCGTTCACCGGATGAAGACGGCGGTGAAGTGCTTAAACAAGGCGACCCAAGTGGCTTTGGGGATGTTTCCTTCTTTGGGCAATATCGGTTTTACCATAGTGACGACAACTTAAACCACGCATCTTTGGTTGTCGGGCTGAAAGCCCCGACGGGAGAAACCAGTATCCCAACCAATCCACCGGCTGAACACCATGATGAAGAACCCGCTGAGGCCGAAGAAGGGCATCATGGCAGTGGTGCATTTGAAGCCCATCACCAACCCGGTGGCGGTGCATGGAGCCCTTCATTTGGGCTTTCATTTACCCGTGCAATGGGGCAGTTCTCTTTTGATACCAGCGTGCTCTACACTGTATCAACCAAAGGTTCGCAAGCCACCGATCTTGGCGATCTTTTTGGCTATAACTTTGCGCTGTCTTATGCGTTTGGCGCACCGGCGCGGAATAACTTGTTTTCGTCCAGCAACAATGCCCCGTGGACGGCAGTGCTGGAACTTAACGGTGAATGGCAAGATTACGAAAAAATTGCTGGCGAACGCAATCCTAATTCGGGCGGCAACACGGTATTTATTTCTCCAGGCATACGCTATTCCGGTGGTAACAACTGGAATACGGCCTTATCTATTGGCGCACCTATCGTCAAAGATACCAACGGTTATCAGACCGATCCTGATTATCGGATAACTTATCGGTTTGTGATGGTTTTTTAGGGATTTCTGGATTATTTTTTTCGATAAGTCTCCAACGGACTAATCGAAGAACGAACGGTAACCCCCCATCAAATTAAATAATTGAAATCCACATCTAAAGTATAATGGGTTAATCCTGTAACTTGATAGGGGGCGGAGTGACAAACCTAGGTTTGTCACTCCAATAATACATGCGACTCACAGACATTAAACCGACAAGTTTATTAAAAAATACAGGTTTAACCCATTACCATCTAAAGTTTTACCCCATGAAAAAAACAGCCGTTCGTCCTTCTATTAAAGATGTAAAAAATGGAGCTTACCGATACGGCAGCCAACTCTTGAAATCTTTACTAATGGCAGGGGCAGCATTATCGTTGGTTTCATGCAGCCATTCAAACCAAGTGCATTTGAGTGCTGGAACAGCCAATTACAGCCATTATCCCGACGGCGGCGGCTTGTTCGTTTCGGCTGCTTTTGCCCCTGATGGCCGCTTATGGCGGGTCGTGCCAGAAAAGCTCCATGTTTATGCCGATGTTTCGAGTGACTTGGGGAAACCCTTCTCCCCGCCCGTGCTTATCAATAATGAATCGCAAGCCATTAAGGTAAGCGGCGAGAACAGGCCGGGCATTGTTATTGACCGTAATGGCATCATCTACGTAATTTATGCGGCAGAAAGCACCCAGCCTGTCGCTATCTTTTATAGCGTTTCTAAAGATAACGGCCAGAGTTTTTCCACACCAATGCCACTGAGCGACAAAGCTGCTGATGCCAATACGTTTCAGGGTCGATTTGGGGTTGATCGTGCGGGGAAAGTCCATGTGTTTTGGCACGACGAACGTAACCGCACCGACTGGCGGCAATCTGGAAACGCCATTTATTACACGACCATAGACGGAAACAGTGGGCTGAGTGCGTCCGCGCAAAAACTGTCCGATACCTTATGCGATTGTTGCCGAATCGCTACGGCGTTTGACAAGAATAATCAAGCCGTGTTGTTTACGCGCTTTATTTATCCGGTTGGCATACGCGATCATGGCATGTTGCGGACACAAGCCAATAGCAAAGAGCCACAAACTTGGCGCGTCACGTTCGACGATTGGGTTATCGAAGGTTGCCCTGAACACGGCCCGGCAATTTCCATAAGTGCTGATAGCCGATACCATATCGCCTGGTTTACCCAAGGCAAAGTCCGACAAGGTTTGTTTTATGCGTATTCGGATGATGAAGGGCGGCATTTTTCAACCCCGTTGGCTTTCGGGGAGTCGAAAACCCTACCTAGCCATCCCGATATTTTGGCGCAAGGCAAACATATTATCCTGACCTGGACAGAATTTGATGGCAAGCAAATCCAGCTTAAGGTAATGCATTCCAACGATGGCGGCGTGACTTGGTTGCCGCCCAAAGCCATTGCAACAAACAGTGCGGATGCAGATTTCCCGTTTTTACTTAGCAACAAGCAAGGTGTGTTTGTGTCTTGGAATAGCAAATTGGAAGGTTATCGGTTAATTCCCCTGAATTAAGGAATCTCTGAACACGTTGATTCCGATCATGGTTCGACGACCGAAGGAAGTGCCTGTGGTGCAAACCCACCATGAACGGTATCAACATATCACCGTTCGCCCTTTGATCCGAATTATGCAATTTAACTTTACTTGCCATTCCTCTGGAAAGACGGTATCTGAGCTTGTCAAAGGACTCGTTCAGCGTTCCTTAACTGAAAAACATTTTGCTCCGATGAAGTTTGCGTAATCGAGGTCACTATTTGAGGTCTGATTTCGCCAACTCCACCAAAAATTCACGGCATTTAGCTTGAATTATGCGTGTGTTCACAGCCCCCATACGGATCATCTGTTTTTGAACGGGACTGAGTGTTTCCAGTTTGGTATCGGCAAACTTATAGAAAACAGACGGTCTTACCAAGACAATTTGCCCTTCAAGTGCAGGAGCAGCAAGAATTTCACCTGCCGCTTTATTGATGATGCTTTCTAGTGTAATGTCTTTTGGATAGCTGAATTCGGCAAACACCTGCAACATTAATGGTCTAAATTTTTGGTAAAGCCCTACGGCGGATTTTGCATTAATAGCCTGAAATGTTTGTGCGATATTATTGTAACGTTGATAACTTTTGGGCGATATATTAAGCCCATTTCTGCTCTGTTCTACAGAAAACGGCTCCGCCATCCGAAGAAAACTCATGTGTTTGGTAATGCGAATCCCCTGGGCAAAATCATTGACTATCAGTATGTGCTTTCTAATTAACTGATCTGTATTAAGCCACGGTGCAAGCCCAGGTGCAATCTTGATTAATGCTTGCCTCACCATATCATCGCTACTTAATAAATCTGGCAGATCTGATGGCTGGGTTGGAGTTTGATTGTCATGGCTAACCACAGTTTCTGGTTCTGTGGGAGGTAAAAATTCAAGCTCGCCCTCTTCTGCAAGCGGCTGTTCTTCTGGGAATTGTACTGATGTTGCGATTTCATTTGTCGGCACTTTATCAGTAACGCGTGTTTCTGCTTGCTTAAGCTGCTTAAAGTTTTCCATAACATAATACGTACCACTGATGCCAACAGCCAAGGAAATCAGGACGGCTAAAATAAAAATCGTGTTATTGGATTTTTTGTTTCTATTTCTATCGTAACGACTCATCTAGTATTGAGACCTTCTTTCTGTTGTGGGTTACAATTGTGCATCAGGCGCAAGACTCAAGGCTCAAAACAGCAGACTTTTATCATAAGCCTTGAGCCTTGAGCCTTGAGCCTTGAGCCTTGAGCCTTGATAGTAATTTTCGCACACGTTGCGGTTAATGCTTTATTAAACAAATTTATTTCACCCAATACTTGCGCTTTGTACAACGAATACTTTCATTTTAGCGAGCTGCCGTTTTCCATAGCGCCAGACCCGCATTTCATGTTCATGAGTACCCGTCATCAGGAGGGTTTGGCGCACCTGCTGTACGGCATCAATCACGGTGGCGGCTTTGTCGCGTTGACTGGCGAAGTCGGTACGGGTAAGACAACATTATGCCATTGTTTGTTGCAGCAACTGCCAGAAAACATTGATATTGCCCTTATCTTAAACCCCAAACTCAATGCCATCGAGTTATTGGCGACGATCTGCGATGAATTACGGATATCCTACGACAAAGATCGGCATACATTAAAAAACCTGATTGATGCGTTAAACCAGCATCTGCTCGCTGCTCACGCTAAAGGTAGACGTACTGTTTTGGTTATTGATGAAGCCCAAAACCTGAGTCTGGAGGTTTTAGAACAAGTCCGTCTGTTGACCAACCTTGAAACCACTAAAACAAAATTACTGCAAATCATCCTCGTCGGTCAACCAGAGCTAAAAGACTTATTAACCCGCCGCGAGTTACGTCAATTAAATCAACGTATTACTGCCCGTTATCATCTGCTGCCCTTATCGTTGGCGGAAACTCGCACCTATATTCGTCATCGCTTGATGGTGTGCAAAGGCGATCCCGACCTATTCAAGAAAAGTGCAATCACCAAAATATTTCAATTTTCCAAGGGCATTCCACGGATCATCAATATTATTTGTCATTGTGCCTTATTGGGGGCTTACTCAAGCGATACCCGCGTCATTACGCCACCCATTATCAAACGCGCCGCTAAAGAAACCTTGGCGTTTACCAATGACACGCCATCATGGGTAAAGCCTTTATTGGCGATGTTGGTGTTAAGCTGTCTCGTTGCTGGGTTTTATTACCGCAACTACCCAGTAAACGACCCAACGCTGCCCAAATCTAAAACGATCTTATCGGGAAAATTTCCTGTGAAAGTTGCCATTAAACCACTTACACCGATTAAGGTAGCACCGGTAGTTGCCAAACTTGAACCTGTTGCTGGCACAAAGCCCTTTAGCTCATGGTTAGATAATCCAGGGCTTACCTTGGATGTGGGAATAAGCAACGCGCTTAAACTGTGGGAAAAAGAAATCCCAGCCAACCAACAAGTAGACTGTGATTATGCCAAAAAAACAGGCTTGAACTGCCTATTTGACAACGGTAATTGGAAAGACCTGCTGGCATACAATCGTCCGGTCGTGTTGGAGTTTTCGTTATCTCCAGGGATAAAACGCTATGCGTTATTGACGGCAATAAAAGACGGACAACCCACCCTCACCTTCGACCACTATGTGACGTTTCCCTTGGCAGATGTGCTGAGTTTTTGGGATGGTTATTACGTATTGCTCTGGCAATCGCCAAAACCTGCAATGAAAATGCTATTTCCAGGACAATCATCCGAGAACGTCGCTTGGTTGCGCCAACAAATGACGGAAATTGACGGCATAGATGAAAAAGTCAGTCGCCCCGAATTTTTTGATGCCGAGTTGAAAGCACGTGTTATAAGCTTCCAACGGTCGCGCCACTTAAAGCAGGATGGCAAAGTGGGTACACAAACGATTTTTCATCTTGACAATGCAACCGGCGCACAGGGTTCGCCACATTTGAAACAGGACTGATGTACGATGTCATATATCCTCGATGCCCTACGTAAATCCGAACAGCAACGGCAAGCCACCCAACCGGACACCGTTACGGACAGAATACTCATCAATCCGCCGCCACCCAAACAGAAATCAGCTAAGTGGATAGCTGCGCTGGTTATCGGCAATCTGCTGGTTATCGCATATTTATTCTGGCATTTCACTCAGAAAATCCCTACAGAATCGGCACAAAAGCTTGCTGTTAATCCAGAAAAACCGCTTTTGCCAGCAACATCAACAAAACCACCTTTAGCGCAAGCCGTTGCTACGCAAAACAAGATTGCCCAACAACCTAATCCATCATTACCAAAACAAATAGCACCACAATCGCCCTCACCTTCTATCGCCCAATTGATAGCAGCAAAAAAAATGGTCGAAATCCAGCAGCCCATTAAACAAATTCCAGAAAAGAAACCGTTAGTGACTAAAAAAGAACCGCCTAAACGGATTGCAACACCGCCAACAATTCGACCTGAACCTTTCGACACAATGCCGGAAAAGCCAGCCGTATCGTCATCAAAAAAAGCCATACTTGCCTTAGATGATCTGCCTTACGAAGTCCGCAATAGCTTACCTAAGCTAAGTATCAATGTATTCAGCTACGCCAATCAACCGCAAGAGCGTTTTGTGATAATCGACATGGTTAAATACCGGACAGGACAACTCATCAAAGGCTCAGTGACACTCAAAGAAATTTTACCTAACAGCATTATATTGCAATACGGTGGTGATACTTTCAAGGTTGAAAGACCTTAACAAATCAAACCCATTTGCTGATGAAGGTCTTTACCCTTAGCCATCCCGCTATCTTGCCTGACAAGGGTTGAAACAAGCATCAAAGTTAGTTTGATTGTTAACCTATACTTTCGACTTTTTTTTGCTTTCTAACGCCGCCAATTGCTCCGGTGTAGCCGCACTCTGGTATTTGGCTTGCCATTCTTTATACGGGATACCGTAGATTATTTCCCTGGCTTGTTCGTAATCCAGGGTCACATTTTGGTCTTGAGCCGCTGCGGTATACCACTTCGCCAGACAATTACGGCAAAAATCAGCCAGGATCATCAAGTCAATATTCTGAACGTCGGTATGTGTTTGCAAGTGATGAACTAAGCGCCTGAAAGCTGCTGCTTCGAGCTGGGTTTTTGTGTTATCGTCCACTATCTATCTCCAAATTGAAACATCATTTTAGCAGAATCCACAATCAAAACATGTACATTGAAGGGCATTAGCCTTACAATAGGGTAAGCAAAAGCGGTAAAGTTTAAAATGTAAGTCAACTCATTCATCAATGATTTCCTAAAAAGTCGCAAGAACCCAAATGGTAAGTCATCTTGAACTTTTATGAAAAATGGCACTCACATCGCCAACACAAATTAGCTAGTCGAACATTCAGCATAAATTTTCAGGGAAATAGCAATCCGATGGAATGTAAGAGCCACTAACCGTATAGCCCTGATCCGATTGCACTAACCTGTAACAACCATACGTACACCACCACCTTCATGAAACAGCTTTTTGAATTCTTTCCGATTCTTCTATTTTTTATAGCCTTCAAGCTGTATGACATTTACGTAGCAACTGCCGTCGTCATTGTAGCAACTATCTTACAGGTGGCTTATAACTGGTTTAGATACCGTAAAGTCGAAACTATGCAATGGATTACGTTGGGTTTAATCATCGTAATGGGTGGTGCAACAATATTGCTACATGACGAACAATTCATCAAATGGAAGCTATCCATAATCGAATGGTTGTTCGGACTTGCCTTTATTGGTAGCCAATTTATCGGCAAAAAACCCTTTGTTGAACGCATGATGTCCAAAAGCTTGACCTTGCCTGATTTTGTTTGGCGGCGCTTAAACCTGATGTGGGGTTGTTTTTTTATCACCGTCGGCTTTATCAACGTTTACGTGATGTTCCATTACACAACCGACCAATGGGTTACCTTTAAAACTTTCGGCGTGCCGGGATTGATGGTTTTGTTCATCGTGCTACAGATGATTTTTTTATATAAGTACATCCCAGAAACCGAGGAATAAGGTGTTATACGCAATCATCAGTGAAGATGTCGCCAATAGCCTGGAATTACGCATGGTTGCGAGACCCGCGCATATTAAAAGATTACACAACCTGCAAGATGCCGGACGGTTGGTATTGGCAGGACCGCACCCCGCTATCGACAGCGACAACCCCGGTACGGCGGGTTTTACGGGCAGCCTTATCGTCGCAGAATTTGAAAGCCTACAAGCTGCACAACACTGGGCTGATGCAGATCCTTACGTAGCAACTAAAGTTTATTCCAACGTAACCGTCAAACCATTTAAAAAGGTATTCCCCCAATGACATCCGAAACTATTAAACGCCTGTTGAATGAAGCGTTTAAACCAGAAACCCTGGAAATTATCGACCACAGTGCTACACATGCCGGTCATGCCGGAGCTAAAAGCGGCGGCGGTCACTATCATGTCAAAATTGTTGCCGACGCATTTGATGGAAAATCGCTGGTGCAACGCCACCAACTGATATACAAAGCGTTAGGCGACATGATGAAACAAGAAATTCATGCCTTAGGCATCAATGCTCTTTCACCCTCAGAAGAAACCAAAGGAAATTCGTAATGTATAACAAACTTACACCATTATTTTTAGTTAGTGCTATCGCCCTTACAGGGTGCGACCATAGGCCTACTGACGTAACACCTCCAGCCGTTAAAAAAGAAGATGCGATTGCCAGCGTAAACGGCCAATACATCAGCAAAAAAACGCTGGAAGACCTGGAAAAAGACCTCGCCCAGCGTAGCCACGGTCAAGCCCCTGCTTTTCCAAAAGAAAAATTGGTTGATGAATTGGTTCAGCGCGAAATTTTAGTGCAAGATGCCGTGCTAAAAAAACTGGACCAAACGCCTGAAGTCGTCGCCCAACTGGATGCCGCACGGAAAGCCATCTTGACCCAAGCGAGCTTGCAAGCTTACTTGAAAGCCAACC
Organism: Methyloglobulus sp.; assembly: GCF_964779595.1. Lineage (NCBI taxonomy): Bacteria > Pseudomonadati > Pseudomonadota > Gammaproteobacteria > Methylococcales > Methylococcaceae > Methyloglobulus > Methyloglobulus sp. The sequence continues at coordinate 55,794 of NZ_CBAROL010000008.1, read as the reverse complement.
CAATCACCGATGCTGACATCAAAAAAGAATATGACAGCAAAGTTGGCGGCGCAAACGGCACCGAATACAAGGCGAGCCACATCCTGGTCAAGACTGAAGATGAAGCCAAAAAACTAATAGCCGAACTGGATAAGGGCGGAAAATTTGCCAAACTGGCAAACAAGCATTCATTGGATGCCAAAGAATCCCAAAATGGCGGCGATTTAGGCTGGTTTAATCCTAGCCAAATGGTAGCACCGTTCTCTGAAGCCGTTGCCAAACTGGAAAAAGGCAAATACACCAAAGCACCTGTCAAAACCCAATTCGGGTGGCACATTATTTTGAGTGAAGATTCCAGAAAACAAGCAGCACCACCTCTGGAAGCCGTTAAAGAACAACTGACACCCATGTTGCAACGTGAAAAAATACAGAGCATGGTAGAAGGTTTGCGTAAACAAGCCAAAGTTGAGATTTTGATCCCGCTGAAAGACGAAGCACCGAAAGCCGCTACGCCGCCTCCAGCAGCAACCACTCCTGCTCCAGCCGCTACAGCTACACCTGCAGCCGCAGAGCCAGCTAAAGAAGTTGCACAACCTGCTGAAGCAGAAAAAGCAGTCCCCGCTAAAAAGTAAGGGTTTTCAACCACAAAAAGGGCGGGTGACCGCCTTTTTTTGTGAGTACACAAATTGATGCTATTCCTAGACTAGATGTAGAACAGCCGTTTACCCTAGGAATGAGGCCATATAAGCGATTTGATGTATCATCCTCATTCCACGATTATCATCACATTGCTGCGTTGCAAGCACCTAAATCCGTGCGGGGATTCCACATAAAAGATAGTATCTTCAACCAGTTAACGTTTGTAAGACATAAAAAAAGTGCTGTCGAAACGGCAGCACTTTTTTTGGTTATAGCGTTGTTTGTCACATGATGTAAACAAAGATGAACAAACCCAACCACACCACGTCAACAAAGTGCCAATACCAAGCGGCAGCTTCAAAAGCGAAATGGTTTTCCGGTTTGAAATGACCTTTCCAGCTACGGAACAACACCACGCTTAGGATGATTGCACCCACGCAGACATGAAAGCCGTGGAATCCTGTCAACATGAAGAACGTCGATCCATATATGCCTGAACCCAAGGTCAAACCCATATCGGTATAAGCTTCGTGGTATTCAGTTGCTTGGCAAAGGACGAACAAGAATCCTAAAGTAACGGTAGCAATCAAGCCTTTGATGAGTTGGTCGCGGTTTTTTGCCAATAAGCCGTGATGCGCCCAGGTGCAGGTAACACCGCTAGATAGTAGCAATAAGGTATTTAACAAAGGCAAACCAAAAGCACCCATTGGTTCAAATTCACCACTGGTTTTGCCATCAACAATTTTGCCACCCAAATGGGCAGGACCGTTTGTCGGCCAAGCTGTTTCGTAATCAGGCCAAAGCAATGCTTTGGTCGCCGCGCCCGTACCTTCACCGCCCAACCAAGGCACGGACAAGTTGCGCGTGTACCATAGCGTACCGAAGAAAACGGCAAAAAACATGACTTCCGAGAAGATAAACCACATCATGCCCATACGGAAGGAAATGCCAACCTGGGTATTGTAAGTGCCTGATTCGCTTTCGCTTGCTTGCAAGGTAAACCATCCTGCTACCATGATGATGAATATTGCGAAACCGACAAGCATGAAGGTCGCACCAGACGATGATCCATTTAAGTAACTAGCAAAACCAGCCAACATACAAAACAAACCGGCGGTAACCATAACCGGCCAAGTTGCCTTATGTGGAATGTAATAACCATGCGATGTAGACATAATTTCCTCTTCTAATTTTGCACTGCGGCTTTGGTGTTATCAAAAAATGTGTATGAAAGCGTGATGGTTTTTAAGTCTTCCGGCAAATCCGGCTTAACCGCAAAACGCATAGCCATCTGCTTTGATTCTTTCGGTTTAAATGTTTGCTGGTCAAGGCAAAAACACACTACCTTATGAAAATATTTAGCAGCGATACTCGGCGTAAAGCTAGGTATCGCCTGTGCATGCAGTAACTTATCGGTCATATTCTCACCGTAAAAATACACGGTATGGTATTCGCCTGGATGGACTTTTAATTGCTTGGTTTCAGCACGAAATTCCATAGGCGTTGATTCGTTCAACGATGTAATCAATTCGAGCTTTATTTCCCTGCTCATATCAACCTTGTAAAGGACTTCCTCAGCTGCCAGCGATTTTGCCTTACCGTTTAGTCCGGTCAAGTCGCATAAAACATCGTACAGTGGTACCAAGGCATAACCGAAACCGAACATACCTATCACAACTAATACCAAAATCTTAACGATCTTGGTATTTTTTTGCTTTAGGCTTAAGGAATCATCCATCAAAAAACAGCTTTTATCGCTTTGACAATATGTTCTATAACCGCTGAGGGTACTGCAAACAAATAGAAACTAAATGCCAGTAACCCTAAAATGGATGCGGTTAGCCGATTTTTTGTTTTTAAATTCATTAATATCTATAAGCTATTATTCAGTTGCTTAATGCTGATACTCAGTCGGCACAATAACAGGTGGCTCAGTAAACGTATGATAAGGCGGTGGAGATGGCAAAGTCCATTCCAAGCCCTGTGTACCACCACCGCCGTATTGCAGTGCGCCGTCCCAGACTTCATTGGTCGCCTTTACACCCGTGCCGCCACGGATGGTATCGACAACGATGTACAAGAACAGCAATTGGCTGAAACCAAAAATAAAGCCGCCGATACTGGAGATCATATTCCAATCAGTAAATTGCACGGCATAATCGGGAATCCGCCGTGGCATACCCGCCAAACCTAAAAAATGTTGTGGAAAAAACAGAATATTGACCGAAATAGCCGACAACCAGAAATGCAACTGGCCGATTTTTTCGTTGTACATATTGCCCGTCCATTTGGGCAGCCAATAATAACCACCCGCCATAATCATAAAGATCGCAGAAGGCACCAAGACATAATGGAAGTGGGCGACGATAAAATAGGTGTCGTGATACTGCAAATCTGAAGGCGCAATCGCCATCATCAAGCCGGTAAAGCCACCCATCGTAAACAGCACCACAAAGCTAATGGAAAACAGCATCGGGGTTTCAAACGTCATCGCCCCCTTCCACATGGTCGCCGTCCAGTTGAACACTTTTACGGCAGTGGGAATGGCAATAATCATAGTCGAATACATGAAATACAGCTCTCCAGCAAGCGGCATCCCGACTGTAAACATGTGATGCGCCCAGACGATGAACGACAGGAAAGCAATCGCTGCTGTCGCATAAACCATTGAGCTATAACCAAATAGTGGTTTTCTGGCGAACACAGGGATAATGGTCGAGGCCAAGCCAAAAGTCGGCAAAATCAGGATATAAACTTCAGGATGTCCAAAAAACCAGAAGATATGTTGGTACAGCACTGGATCGCCACCACCTGCGGCATCAAAAAAGCTGGTTTCAAAAAACTTGTCGGTCAATAGCATCGTGACCGCACCCGCAAAAACCGGCATGACGGCAATCAACAGGAATGCAGTAATTACCCAAGTCCACACGAACATCGGCATCCGCATCAAGGTCATGCCAGGGGCGCGCATATTGAAGATGGTCGCAATTATATTTATTGCGCCCATGATGGACGAAATCCCCAGCAAATGCACAGAGAAGATGGCAAAAGGCAACGCTGCGCCTGTTTGCAATACTAAAGGCGGGTACATAGTCCAACCAGCAGCCGGTGCGCCACCTTCCATAAACAAGGTGCTGGACAGCAACACGATACCGGCAACCAACATCCAGAAACTCATGTTGTTCATGCGTGGCAATGCCATATCTGGCGCACCAATCATCATTGGAATCATCCAGTTAGCCAAGCCAACGAATGCTGGCATCACGCCACCGAAAATCATGACCAGTGCGTGCATGGTGGTCATGGAATTGAAGAATTGCGGCTCAACAAACGACAAGCCGGGCTGGAACAGTTCGGCACGGATAATCAACGCCATCACCCCGCCCACGAAAAACATCACCAGCGCAAACCATAAGTACAGCGTTCCGATGTCTTTATGGTTGGTGGTAATAATCCATCTTAGCCACCCTTTTGCTGGGCCGTGATCATGGTCGTCATGTTCATGCTCGTGGTGTTCATCATGTTCAGCTACAACGGCAGACATATCATTTCCTCTTTTATCCTAAATTAATCACTGCTAGTGATAAGCACTGCGCAGCAAAACAAAAATCGTACAGTTCTGAGCCACTTAGTTGGCTGATTGTAATAATGCTTCAATCTCAGAAGGCTGCTTAAAATCGCCCGTCGCATTTAGCTTGTTGCGGGTAAATGCGAGTACTGACGCAAAGTCTTCCGCACTCAAAGTGCTGCCAAACGCGGGCATCATGCCTTTACCTTTAAGCATCAGTTCAATTTGTGTATCAATTACACCAGTTACTACCGCACTGCCTTTTAAGGCAGGGAACACAGGCGGCATACCCACGCCTTCGGGCTGATGGCAGGATTGGCAACTTTTTTCGTAGACCAACTCGCCTTGAGCTACCAATTCGGCTAAGGTTTTTTCAGCAGATACAGTGGTTTTATCATCTGTTTCAGCAGCTTTGTCGCTGATAGCAGATTCGGTTTTATGCGGACTTTCTGCGATCTTATCTTCAACTGGTTTGGTATCTTCCGCTTTCAAGTCTTTTTCATCGTCCTTGTTTGCAGGGCTTTCAGGTGCTGCGGAACTTTCGGCAATTGGCTCGTCTTTGCCGTGCATCAACTTTTCTATTTGGCCTGCGGTTATCGCATCGCCATTGGCATTACCCAAAGCATTTCGGGTATAGGTGATCACTTGCGCTAATTGGGCTGGCGTTAACTTGCCACCAAACGCTGGCATACTGCCTTTGCCATTCATGACCAGATTGGTTTGAGCTTTGATGTCACCTTTAACAACCGCACTGCCAGTTAACGCAGGAAACACCGACGGCATTCCGCCACCGTCTTTTTGATGGCAAGATGAACAGTTAGCTTCGTAAACCGTTTGCCCTGCGGTAATCAAGTCTGCATGGCGCGATGCCGTATGGTTAACATGATCAGAACTGGCTTTGCTGTCGGTCACATTTGGCTTGCTCACCGATGGTTTGGTTACTTCCGGCTCAACAACATTATTTAATGATTTACTTGCTGGTTTTGTTGCGGGAATGCTCTCTTCATGTTTTTCGACTGCTTTTTTCGCAGTCGATTGTTTGCTTGCAACTGGATTTTCTGCGGGTTTCTTGGCAGATTCTTCCGTTTTATCTGCTACGTCTACATTTGCTGATTTGTTAGCTTTATCAATTTTTGCAGGTTTAGCCGCGCAACCGTCATCGTCATCATCTGATTTCGGCAATTTAGTCTTGATTGCTTTAGGTTGGATTTCATCCCCTTTAGCATTGCCCAAAGCATTACGCGTGTAAGTAATAACGGAAGCCAGTTCTGTTGCAGAAAGTTGCTTACCAAAGGCAGGCATGGCGTTTTTACCATTCAACACCAATGAAGCTTGGGCATTAATATCGCCATTGACTACAGCACTACCCCTTAACGCTGGGAACGCACCAGCAATTCCGCCACCATCAGGCATGTGGCAAGTGCTGCAATTTTTTTCATAGATTTCAGCACCTTTGGCGACTAAGTCATCATGCGACATATCGGCACTGCTTTTTGCCTTGCATTCTTGCTCGTGTTTTTGGGTTGCCCAGGCATCGTAATCTTCTTGCTCCATCGCTATCACGACCACGGGCATAAAGGCGTGGTCTCGACCACAAAGTTCGGTACATTGCCCCCTGTAAATGCCTGGCTCATCCACTGAAGCCCAGGCTTCATTGATAAACCCTGGGATGGCATCTTTTTTCCAACCCAGATCAGGCACCCACCAGGAATGCAGCACATCAGCCGCCGTGAAAACGAAACGGATTTTTTTGTTAACAGGGATAACTAATGGCTCATCAACACGCAGTAAATAGTGAGAAACAGAGCGTGGGTCGGTAGTAGAATCTAATTGTCTTGCCATATTACTGGCATGATCCAAGCTGCTAAAGAAACGAATGTCGTGACCTAAATATTCGTATTCCCATTTCCATTGCCAGCCAGTGACCTTGATGGTCATATCAGATTCTTCCACGCCATCCATTTCAATCATGGTTTTGGTGGCAGGAATTGCCATCGCCAGCAGGATCAAGGCGGGGATGATAGTCCAGATGATTTCAACAGTGGTATTTTCGTGAAACTGCTCGGCGACGTGACCTTTGGATTTACGATGATGGTAGATGGAGTAAAACATGGTGCCGAACACGCCGATACCGACGAATATGCAGATCCATAGGATCAGCATGTGCAGATCATAAACATCATGACTGATCTGCGTATGACCCTCAGTCAAATTGAGCGTATACCCGCCCGGCGTGGGTTCAACGGGGAAGCCTTTAGGCAGGCAAACGCTACCCTCCATCAACTTCGACGGACACTCCTCAGCCGCTTGCACAGTCCCCAAACCTGAAACCAGTAAGATCAGACCTGCGAATAGTTGCTTTGTTTTCTTCACTGAGAAAACTCCTCTGTAATAAATTATAAATTCTTGGATGGTCTGCATGGCTTCAAAAAACACGGTATTCATTAGCATCCATGCACAAATTTGATAGTAACCAGCAATTCAATTAGTTGGGTAGATTCTAACCTATCAAGCCTTTCTGCGCCAGAAGTCGCACCATTTAGTTTCAGCAAAAAACCAGCGAAAAGCTAGCCTAGCAAACGCTTTATAGCCATTGCACACGGATAGTTGCGTATCTGTAAATAGATTATGAACAAAAAGCAATCACTCGGATTTTAAGATCCAGAATACTACAGACTCAATCGCTTACTGAATGCAAGTAATAATTCCTGGCTAACCCATCAAAATCGGGATTTTTTGTATAAGGCAAAACACCTAACAGCGGCATATCCAGCGTTCTCGTAAGTGTAGCCACAATCTCATCCGCATTTAATGTGTCAGGTTCAGTATGCACCGCAATCCAACCCGCACTCACTACGGCTTCGCTGTTCATAGCCTGATACGTGAGTTTTGCATGATTGATGCAGCCTAACTTAATTGCTACGACCAAAAGCACTGGCAATGCTAATGCGATGGCAAGATCGCTGTTGTCTTGATGCTGATTGATCGGCGAATACCAACCGCCAGCACCTTCAACCAGTAAAATCTGGGCTTGGTCTTTAATGACATTAAATGCCTTGACGATAACATCTAATTCGACAGGATTATCTTTGCCAGCAATATGTGGAGAAACGGGAAGTGCGTAAGCGTAGGGATTAACGTGTTGATAACCCAGCTTTACTGTTGCATTTTGCTGTAGCAGAAGCGCGTCTTCATTCACCAAAACCCCATCTTGGATACTGCAACCTGAAGCCACAGGCTTCATGCCGATGACCGATTTGCCTTGGCTTTTGAAGTACCTCATCAGGGCGACAGTTGCCCAGGTTTTGCCGACATTGGTGTCGATACCGGTAATAAAATAGCCTTTTTCCATAGCCGTTTACACCCTAACCGCAACCATAATTACCTCAAAAGTCGCAGGTATTCTGCCGTTTTCTTCCTGCTGCTGATAGGCACTTATCATGCGCTGCATAGCAGATCGACTGGTGAATTGTTTATTACACCCTGCCATAACCGTGTGTGCGCCTAGCTGTTTTAATTCTGCCATCAAATCCAAAACTGATACGTAAGTTGATGTATATGAGCGTATTTCTAGCTCAAATTCATGAAAACCGGCTTGTTGCAGAAAATTTTGTAATTGCGCTGGGTTGTGAAAGCTATTCACATGATTGTAATCATCAACTTGTTGCCACGCGCTTTTTAACTCGCGCAAGGTATGCGCTCCAAAAGTGGTGAAATAGAGCTGACCTTCCGGCTTTAAAATTCGCTTGATATCAGCAAAAGTTTTCTCTAGGTTGTCACACCATTGGAATGCTAAGTTGGAAATAACTAAATCCACCGACTGTGGCTGTAACGGCAAATATTCTGCATCTGCACAAAGATAAGTAATATTTTTATTATTATTCAATTTATTACGCGCTATTTGTAACATGGGCAAGGCAATGTCCAAAGCTATTATCTGCTGCGGCAGACAGATTTTTTGCCGCAAAATCTCAGTAACCAGAAAACCCGTACCACAACCTAAATCGACAACTGTATCAACTTGTCCGATATTTCCTACGCGCTGCAATAAGTTGATGCCGACATTCCTTTGCAACAGCGCGGCACTGTCATACGATGATGAGGCAACAGCAAAGGATTGTTTTATCTTAGTTTTTGGCAGCACTTTTTTCCGTACAAATTTTGGTGGTGGGTTATAGCCGTACATTTTGGAGTGCAACCCTAGGTTTGCAACTCCGCCCCATTACTTATCCATAAAACGGCAGACGGCATTAACCATCGCCTCTTGATGCGACAAAAATGGTACATGCCCTGCTCTGTCTATCACCGTTAGGTCGATTCCGGGTAATAATGCTTCCATCTTTGCGCCGACGGAAACAGGAATAAGAGTATCGAGTTGTCCCAAAATAACCGCAACCGGAATTTTAAGCTGGGCAAAGCTATCCCTTAAATCCACCTGTTTCAAAATAGTTAAACCTTCTTGCAAAGTTTGCTGATTAGGTTCTGGGCTTTCAAAAACCAAGGTTTTTAATTCCTGCAACGCCGCTTTCTGCTTATTTAACCCTTTAATATATAATGATAAAAACCGCAGCAATGTTGCATGTGGGGCTTGTTTTAAGCTTTCTGCAAAATTATCGAGAACGTTGTAATCCATTCCAGACCAAGCGTCTTTTCTTACAAAACATGGCGTTCCAGTAAGCAAAATCAATTGATTGACCTGTTCAGGAAAACGATAAGCAATCTCTATCGTCATTTCAGCACCTAACGACCAGCCTAGCCAGCAACACGGCTCATTAGGGACAGCATCAACCAAGGCTTTGCTAACCGTTTCCAGGGTGAATGGCGACATCGCCCCACTTCGTCCATGCCCAGGCAAATCAAGCAAGGTCACTTGATAGTGTTTCGCCAGCTCTTTTGCAAACGCACGCCAAATCCCGCTGTGCATTGCCCAACCGTGGACGAGTATAATTGGCTTGCCCTGCCCGAAGGTTTCAGTATGTATTTTTGTCATACTAAGGCTTTGGCAAGCGCATCCAGCAATTGGTCAATTTGCTGTTCTTCGTGCATTGCCGAAAAAGTCACGCGCAATCTTGCGGCATTGACAGGGACGGTTGGCGGTCTAATCGCACTCACCAGAAATCCTTGGTTTAACAGAGCTTGACTTACAGCAACCGCTTGTTCAGATTGACCAATCAATAGGGGCTGGATCGGTGAAGAGGAAGCCATCAACGACAAGCCCAACTGTCCAGCACCTGCCCTGAAACGCTCAGTCAAAAACCTGAGCTTTTCCCGTCGCCAGCTTTCTGTCTGGATAATTTTCAAACTAGAACGGGTGGCTTCTGCAATTGCGGGAGGCAAAGCCGTTGTATAGATGTAAGTTCGGGCTGTTTGCACCAATGTTTCTATCAGCTCTTCCGATCCCGCGACAAACGCGCCAAACGTACCGAATGCCTTACCTAACGTACCTACCAGCACCTGCACATCGTCTTGTTTTAAGCCCGTTTGCTCCAAAATGCCGCCACCATTTTCACCTAAAACTCCCAGACCGTGGGCATCATCCACCATCAACCAAGCATCATGCTGTTTGGCGACAACCGATAAGGCTTGCAAAGGCGCGATGTCGCCATCCATGCTGAATACGCCGTCGGTCACAATCAAACTACGGGAAATACCCTCTCCCTTTGGGAGACGGTTAGGGTGAGGGGTATCAATAGAATTCTTAATGGCTTTGCTATTTCCCAATAGATTTTGCAAATGATCGACATCCGCATGGGCATAACGCTTAAACCGTGCACCCGACAACAATCCGCCATCCAGCAGGGAAGCGTGATTCAATCGGTCTTCAAACACCGTATCACCACGCCCGACCAAGGCAGAAATCGCGCCCATGTTCGCCATGTAACCCGTGGAAAACAGCAATGCCCGGTCTCGTCCGGTAAATACCGCCAACTCTTCTTCCAAGGCATGATGGGCGCTGCTGTGACCGCAAATCAAATGCGCCGAACCGCTGCCTACACCATATTTGTCCGCCGCATTCTTGAAGGCGTTTATGACATCAGGATGGTTAGCTAGACCTAAGTAATCGTTACTGCAAAAATTGAGGACGGGGTTGCCATCGCAAATCAGGTTAATGCCTTGCGGGGATTCAACGATGCGTCTGGAACGGTACAAGCCTTGTTGCGACAGTTCGTTTAGTTTTAAGGATAAATCAAACAAAATAGGTTCTTATACATAAAATTGTAGGGGGCATTTTATGCACCTTTAAAGTTGGTGCGTAAAACGCTACGATACTACGCACTCGATTTCGTATAATGTTTATCAAATTCTTTTTGTATATTTGGATTGTAAAACGTTTTCTTTCCACCCCTTGGGTTTTTAGGGTTTAGCAGCCTCTGATATCCAAAATTATTATCTTTTTCTAGTTGCTTCCTTATTTTGTGATATTTTTCATTTTTCTTGAAATCGGAGTAACGCTTTGTTAAACGGGTGCTTAAGACATCGTAATCCCAAGGATACTTATCTGTGAAATCCTCTTCCGATAGAAAAACCGCTGTAGCATGAGGATCATTAGTAATTTGAACAGGGATACCAGACGTGCTTTTCACTTTCTGAAACTTTACGTCAATTCTTAAGGTTAAGTTATAGTCCCCGACATTCTCGCTATCATCATAGAGTTCTTCAGACTTTCTTATATACTCCAAGACTTTTTTTTCGCTAGAATTAAGGGAAACACCAGGTGCATCAGCAAAGTTTCTGAAGAACGAAAGGGGCATTAAATAAAAATTGTACCCAGATAATACATCTCCAAACCAAGCAGACACCAGATGAAGATAATTCTGAAGGGAAGCGCTCCCAAGCTCCTGTATTTTTAGTGCCAAAAGAAAATCTTCATTTACAAAGTGAATAGAGTTATCTCTTATTTCCGTAAGAGCAACTAAGTTATCATTCACAACTTTATCTATTTTAACCCCGTAGTCTTCGGCAATAATTCTGTACGCTTCGAATAACCCAACAGACATAGGATTACCAGACCTGTTTTTTTTAGGCCGCTTTATTGATGACTTTTTCCCATCTTTAAGGGTTTTATTCTCCATTGCATATAAGGAAGCCAGTTTGTTACTGGCTAAGTTCAACACTTTTGCCTTTAACAATAACTCCCAAGAATTTATACAGAGAACAGAAAAAGTTTCTTCACGATATTTAAAGTCAGGTTTGTTGTATATTTCTATCGCTGAAAGCATTGCAGCGATAGATTTTTCCAACATTAACCGAGACCGCGATTTCATAAAAAGAGAACTTTGCGCGAAAATGTAATATTCAATTCAAAAATAATTTATCTTGCATTCACCCCCAACCGCTCAAACAAAACCTTATCTTGATTAGCCAGCGGGTTATCGGTCGTCAGCAATTTCTCCCCATAAAAAATTGAATTAGCCCCAGCCAGAAAACATAAAGCCTGCATCTCATCGCTCATATTGTTGCGGCCAGCAGACAGGCGTACACGGGATTTTGGCATCATAATCCTTGCAACAGCTAGTGTTCGGATGAACATAAACGGATCAAGTTCTTCCGTTCCCATAAGCGGCGTACCTTCCACTTGGACAAGCATATTGACGGGAACGCTTTCTGGATGCTTGGGCATATTGGCTAGTTCGATCAGAAGGTTAGCGCGGTCTTTGTCGCTTTCGCCCATGCCGACGATGCCGCCGCAACAGACATTAATCCCAGCACCCCTGACCCGTGCCAGCGTGTCCAAGCGGTCTTGGTAAGTGCGGGTGGTGATGATTTCGGAGTAGTATTCTTCCGAGGTGTCGAGGTTATGGTTGTAGTAATCCAGACCGCCTTCTTTCAACTTGGCGGTTTGTTCATTGGTGAGCATCCCCAATGTCACGCAGGTTTCCAAACCTAACGCCTTCACGCCTTGCACCATCTCGACGACCTTTTCGACATCCTTATCTTTTGGTTCGCGCCAGGCCGCGCCCATGCAAAAGCGTGATGCACCCTGGGCTTTGGCTTGCTCGGCGGCGGCAAGCACGTCTTCAACGCACATCAACGGTTCTGATTTTAATCCGGTATCAAAACGCGCACTTTGCGGACAATAACCGCAATCTTCCGAACACGCGCCGGTCTTGATGCTCAACAAGCTGCTGACCTGGACTTCGTTGGGATCAAAATTCTGACGATGGACGGTTTGCGCTTGATAGATAAGGTCGTTGAACGGCATGGCAAACAGCGCCAAGACTTCATCTATGTGCCAGTTATGACGAATACGTTCAGGGTTTGCAGACATTCGGTTAATCTCCAACTACAATAAGGTTCTGAGGGTAAAAAGCAACGACTTGACTTGTCAACCATGTGCTATGGAAAAAGTTTACAATTGGCTCGACATTATACAGGAAGCTCTGCTCCCGCCCACCTGTATTTTGTGCGGAAACCCAGGGTTTAACTCACTGGACATCTGCGAAACCTGCCATGTCCGCCTGCCACGAAATAATGTGTGCTGCTATCGCTGTGCAGAAATATTTGCTTCACCCATTGTTGCCCCAACCCTTTGCGGACGTTGCTTAAGCGAAACACCATCGTTTGATGAAACCCACGCACCCTTCATCCATCAAGACGAAATCCGGCATTTGATTACCGGACTAAAATTTGGCGCACAGTTTAAAAACGCCCGTTTGCTCGGCAATTTGTTGGCTGACCATGTAGGCAAAGCGGCAGAAAAACCCGATTGCATCATTCCCGTGCCTTTGCACAAAGCCCGTTATCACGAACGGGGCTTTAACCAAGCCTTGGAAATTGCCCGAACGGTATCGAAATCTTTAGGAATTCCCGTTGATTATGCCAGTTGTGGACGGCATAAAGATACACCGCATCAAACAGGCTTGTCCGCCAAAAAACGCCGTCAGAATTTGCGCCGTGCGTTTTCGGTGCAAAACTCGATTCAAGCGCAACATATTGCGATTATTGATGATGTCATGACCACAGGTTCTACCGCGAATGCGCTGGCGACTGAATTAAAGAAGGCTGGGGCAAGCCGAGTTGATGTTTGGGTGTGTGCGAGGGCTTGATGCTAGAACTACAATTTAGCACTGCCTCGTAGCAATTAATTGCCCATAATTTTCTTTGAGACCCATTGCCGTTGCTCACAAAGCTTATAACTTACTGATGTATAAATATTATTATTTAATAAAATACATTCTAGCCTTCCAAATGATACGCAACAACCTTCTCAACCTCATGCTTCGACCCCAAAATAAGCGGCACGCGCTGGTGGATGTCGGTAGGTTTAATATCCAGTATGCGTTCGCGTCCGGTAGAACAGGCACCACCCGCTTGTTCGATAATAAACGCCATCGGATTGGCTTCATACATCAGCCGTAACTTAGCGGGTTTTGCCGGGTTACGGCAATCCAAGGGATACATAAATATGCCGCCACGCGTTAGAATTCGGTAAACCTCTGCAACCAAGGAAGCAATCCAGCGCATATTGTAGTTTTTCCCCAGCGAACCTTCCGTGCCTTGCAAACATTCATCTATATAACGTTGAACGGGTGGCTCCCAAAAGCGCTGGTTGGTCATGTTAACGGCAAATTCAGCGGTCTCTTCGGGTATCCTCATGTTCCTGTGGGTTAGGATAAATTCCCCGATGTCTTGATCTAGGGTAAATGCGTTAACGCCAAGTCCGGTCGTCAGTACCATCATAGTCGATGGACCATAGAGTACAAAACCCGCGCACACTTGTTCAGCGCCTTTGCGGAGGAAATCCTGTAAGTCGGCATCAATGCCTTCACGGCAGCGCAAGATGGAGAAGATGGTGCCGACCGCCAGATTGACATCAATATTGGATGAGCCATCCAAGGGATCAAACAGCACCAGATATTTTCCTTTGGGGTAATGGTTGGGGATTTTGATAATATCGTCGATTTCCTCCGATGCCATGCCGGCCAAATGTCCCGTCCAGTTCAAGGCATTAACCATGATGTCATTGGTGATGATGTCGAGCTTTTTTTGGACTTCACCCTGGATATTCTCAGATTCAGCACTACCTAGCACCCCAATCAATTCACCTCGGTTGACGATGTGGGAGATTTTTTTGCAGGCGGTGGCGATGTCATTCAGTAATGCGGTAAACGATCCCGAAGTGCCGGGAAATTCCCGCTGTTGCTCGATGATGAACTGGGTTAAGGTCACTTTGTTGGTCATGAAGCAATTATCTCCGTATCAGATTTGGATTTGTTAACTGGCGTACTTACGCAACAGCTTTAGAGGTTTAACTTGATAGCAGTGTGATAGCTTAGGGCTTTTTACTAAAGCTGTGATAAATCTTATAGGAAAGTATACAGGCCGCCAAAACCAAGGTTATTGCATTCGGAAAAATGATTGCATAATTTGCCAATTGAATACCATAGATTAACCAGCATAAAACGCCCAGGGTGAACAAGCTGTACATGCCAAGCGAGAGCGATGACGTGTCCTTGGTTTTGATGGTCATAAGGGCTTGTGGCAAAAACGAAGCCGTCGTCAACACGCCAGCCGCATAACCAATAAGCTCTTGATTTATTATCATAGTGTTAGTGTTGTCGAGTCAGTGGTATTGAAAAGCTTTTAATTTGTCTATTGGTGCGTAGCATAACGCATGCTTTTAAGATATTTCTTGGGGAAATTATACAGGGTTATTGGCTCGGTATATTTTAGGAATCTCGGCGCAGTCCTTAAACAAACCCAGTAGGGTCTTGTCGAATTACGAACACAATCACAAGCCTAATAATTTCTTATCAAATCGCAATTGCTTGGTGATTAAATCATCAATTTTGTTTTGCTTTTGACCTCATCACTTCTGTAACAGACTGATTTAAAAAAATTTGTGAACTGCGTCACAGTTATACACAAAAGCTGTGGATAACTTTGTGGGTAAGTTGTTTTTTCACTGGCTTATAAGTTGTTTTTACTGACCTTAACTTAAATTGTCCATAAACAAGACAATTACAATTTATTGTTTAATATCAATATGTTGAAATAAGGCAAGTGTTTAAAAAGCACTGCTTTAATAAATGACTCTAACTCATTGATTCTTTCTGTGTACAAATAATTTTGAATCGCTCTATTTCATGTAGTCTTTCGATTACAAAATTGGATAAATCCAAATTTTGGGTCTTATTTTCGCTCGTCCCAAGCCTTTTCCAACCTTTTAGCAGAAATCGGGTACGCTGTTTTCAGTTGCTGGGCAAACAGCGACACCCTGAACTCTTCCAACATCCAACGAAATGGGTCTTGCTCTGGAATTAAGCGATCCTTTTTTGATTTTTTCTCGACATCTTTCCAGTATCTGGTTGAATAACGGCTAATTTCCTGGATTTTTTGCCCTTCATTGTCGGGCTTATCGAGACGGTACTTGATAGCCTTTAAATAACGTGGAATCGCCTTAATCTGTTGGGTAGGCGTATTACGGATAAAGCCCACGTAGACCATCATAGCCAGTTGTTCGGTGATGTCTTTTAACCGTGCATCTTGGCTGTTCAAGCGACCAAGCATCATTTTTATCTCGCCAAACAACGCCATAATGTCGAACACCGTTTTGCCCACGTCGTTGGCGGCCATTATTAATTGGGGCTTGTGTTCCCGCAAAGTTTGTTCAAAGGCTTCCTGTGTCCTGATGGTTTTGCCATCAAGAAACACGCTATTGAGGATCGAATACAGCAAATCGTCTTTGAAAGAGGTTTGCCCATTAGCTTGAATGTCTTGATGGGATTTTATAATGGGATGTGCCGCCAATCTATTATATGCCAATTCGGCAGCCGCCGATTGTGGCAGTGTTTTCAGGAGGTAAGTACAATCTTTACGAAGTTGCAATTGCAATAAACGAACTAATCCTTCCTGATGAGTTGCTGCGGCTTTTGCATCCGTGTCAAAAATGCGTACACCAACCGCATTCCCTTCATCGACAATGGCAGGAAAGCCGACAAAAGTCTGCCCACCTTGAATAAAGGCATACGTTTCCGGCAAATCCTCAAACGCCCATTGGATACAACCCGTGTAATTCAGTTCGTCGGCAGCAATCTGGTCAAAACTTTGTACTGCTTTTACGGTATATTTTTCCTGTAGCTTCTTTAAGTTGCGCCCATAATCCAACATCTGGCCTTGCTCGTCGATGACCCGAAAATTCATCCGCAAATGGTCTGGCAAAGCCTCTAACTCCCATACATTCAATGGAATGGCTTCCCCAGTCAACTTACGTAAACGATTGCCCAGCCATTCTTGCACAGTGCCTTTAAAATCCGGTTCGATTTCAAGGCAGCGTTTAACGGTTTCCGGCACTGGCACGAAATGTTTTCTGATCTGTTTGGGCAAAGATTTGACGAGCGCGATACATTTTTCTTCCAGCAAACCTGGCACCAACCAATCGAATGCCGACTGCGTTAGTTGATTTAATTGATGTACGGGAATAACTGCTGTAACGCCATCTTCATCATGCCCAGGTTCAAAACGGTACTGTAATTTAATGGTCAGATTGCCGATTTTCTTGTTGTCTGGGTAGTCCCATTCGTTAACGTAATTATCCTGCTGACGGGTTAAATCTTCTTTCGTCAAAAACAGGATGCGCGGTTTTTCCCGCTCTGCCGTTTTACGCCATTTATCTAGGGTGATGCCGTTGACAACTTCTGGCGGCAGTTTCTGGTCGTAAAAGGAATACAGCCATAACTCGTCTTCCACCAAATCAACACGTCGGCCTTTATGCTGGATATAACCAACTTCTTCCAATAACTTTTGGTTAGCTACAAAAAACGGTGCATTGCTATGGTAATCATGGCTGACTAAGGCCGATTGGATGAACATTTCCCGCGCAGATTTGGCATCCACATTTTCGTAAGGCACTTTACGGGCGGCTTGCAAGGTCAAACCATATAGCAGAGTGCGCTGGTACACGCCGCAACGTCCGGCTTTCTTTTCCCAATGCGGATCAAAATAATTATGTTTCACCAAATGTCCGGCACAGGCTTCTATCCATTCCGGTTCAATTCGGGCGACATTACGCGCATAAACCTTGCTGGTTTCGACTTGTTCTGCCGCCATAATCCATTTCGGTTTAATTTTATGCAGACCAGAACCTGGGAATATGAAAAATTTAAGTCCTCTTGCGCCCAGATATTCATACTGGTCATGACGAAAACCGATATTGGACAGCAATCCCGTCAGCAAAGCGCGATGAATTTTTTCATAACTTGCGTCGTCGGTATTCGGGTGCAGTTTTAAATCGCCTTTAATGACCTGCATAATCTGGCTATGAATGTCGAACCACTCCCGCATCCTGATGTAAGACAGAAAGTTATCGCTGCAATATTTACGTAACTTGCTGTTAGACAGGTGTTTTTTCTGTTCTTCAAAGGTATTCCAAATATTTAACACCGTTAAAAAATCAGACTCAGGATGACGAAACACGGCATGTTTGGCATCGGCTTGCTGCATTTTATCGGCGGGTTTCTCTCGCGGATCTTGCACGCTTAACACCGACACGATAATCGCAACTTCGGTCAGACAATGCTCGTGTGCAGCCGCGAGTAGCATACGCGCCAGTTTGGGATCAGTCGGTAATTTGGCTAACTGCTTGCCTATTTCGGTGAGTTTACCCGCCTTATCCAAGGCATTGACTTCATGTAGAACCGTTTTGCCGTCCCGAATCATCTTGTCTTCTGGCGGCTCTAAAAACGGAAAGTCTTCTATATCGCCAAGATTTAACGAAATCATCTGCAAAATGACGGCAGATAAATTCGTACGCATGATTTCCGGCTCGGTAAATTCCGGTCTCGCCAGATAATTATCATGCGAATACAAGCGGATACAAATACCTTCAGCAACCCTACCACACCGCCCTGCCCTTTGATTTGCGCTTGATTGAGATATTCGTTCAATCGGCAAACGCTGGATTTTACTGCGATGGCTGTAGCGGCTGATACGTGCGTGACCGGTGTCGATGACGCAGCGGATACCAGGAACAGTAAGCGAGGTTTCTGCCACGTTCGTGGCTAAGACGATGCGGATTTTTCCACCTTTGGGGTTGAACACCCGCTCCTGCTCGCTGACGCTTAACTTGGAATATAAGGGCAAAATATCATATAAGGTTGGGCGATGTTTTTTGAGGGAGTCGGTCGTTTCCCGGATTTCCCGCTCGCCGCTGAGAAAAATCAATATATCGCCACGTAAATCCCTGTACAGTTCATCAACGGCATCGAGTATGGCATTTTGTAAATCATCGCTGGTTTCATCGTCCTCGTCCTTTTGCTCGATAGGCCGATAACGCATGTCCACCGGATAAGTCCGCCCAGACACTTCAATAATCGGCGCGTTGTCGAAATGCGTGGAAAACCGCTGGGTATCAATCGTTGCTGAGGTAATTATCAGCTTTAAATCAGGCCGTTTAGGCAGCAGCCATTTCATGTAACCCAGCAGAAAATCTATATTCAGGCTGCGCTCATGGGCTTCGTCGATGATGATGGTGTCGTACTGGTTTAGATACGGATCATTTTGCGATTCTGCTAGCAGAATGCCGTCGGTCATCAGCTTGATTAAAGAATCGGCGTGGGTTTTGTCATTAAAACGGATTTTATAACCTACCGACTTCCCCAACGGTTCGCCCAGTTCTTCGGCAATCCGGTCGGCTACCGTCCTGGCGGCGATACGTCGAGGTTGGGTATGACCGATAAATCCCGCCGTTCCACGACCGATAGATAAGCAAATCTTAGGCAACTGGGTAGTTTTTCCTGACCCCGTCTCACCACAAACAATAACCACTTGATGGTTTTTTATCAGTTCAGCAATCTCGTCTTTCTTGCCCGTGACGGGTAAATCTGGAAAATTAAGCGCAGGAACGCTAGTAAGCCGCCTGTTTCTTGTCGCCACCGAGCGTTCAATCCGTCCAGCTATTGCTGCAAGCTGGTCAACAGGATTGTTACCTTTTTGGATTTCACTACTTAGCCGGTCTAACTGCCGTTTGTTGGCGTGCCTATCTTGGTTTAGGCATAGCGATAATTGCTGTGTCAGTTGCTTTAGACGTTCTTGAGTGGACATTACAACAACGGGATCAAATGGGGTTATTATACGTTAGCTGCACTCTGCACGGTCGTTTTTGCGGAAGTTTTCACCACGAAGAATACTAAGAGCGCGAATAGTATCGCCTCCACGATGCAAGACGCAGAGCAGCCTTGGCAATATATACATGTTGAAGTGTAAGAACGAAAAAAATGTAATACCTTTGTGAAATATTCACTTTTATTAACTATTTCTCTTGCGATAATGAACACAGATTAATTGTAGGTATGCGCCATTATTGATTAGCACTAACTAGGAGATCAGTCCAATGAACGATAATAACAACAACGACAACGGCTGCAATAGAAAAAATTTTAAACGCCCGGTTAGCTGGTTAATGGGGCGAGAACTCCTCGCTGGTTTGAAATGGATTGCCGCCTATACCTTCATGGGCAACAAGCAAGATCCTAAGGATTGGATGAATACTGCTACCATTACACCGCCACGAAGCAACAACAATGCAACAGATCCTTATTGGTTTGATTACATAGCAGATACCGGAGATGGCATGAGTGCCGTCTACAACATCGCGTATCTGTGTATGAGCGAGCTTTGGATAGACAAAAACAGTAACTTAGGTGCAGACAGCGTTGCGTTAGCCCAAGATTCTACGTGTACTCAGCACTTGCCGCGCGGCGAATTTCTATTTGTCGGTGGTGATGCAGCTTACCATATTGCCGATACTGCTTCTCTGAAAGAACGTTTCCAAACCCCTTTCAATTGCGCTGCCTTGGATATTATCCGTACCAACAAGGCTGTCGATCAGCGTCCTATATACGGCGTTCCTGCCAATCACGATTATTATGATGCTTTACATGGCTTTAACCGTCAGTTCTGTAAGCCAATTACTGATGACACCCACAATCCCTTACTTAATGACCCGAAAGACCCGCAACTTGGCTTGTTAGGATTTGAGCGGAAGCAAACAGCAAGTTATGTCGCCTTACAATTGCCTTTTGACTGGTGGCTCTGGGGGCTTGATTCTCAAGAAGGCAAATTGGATAAGCGACAACAGGCTTTTTTTGTGTCCATTTTTGACCCTGAGCTAGTAAGAAAAGGCGATTTGTTCGACATAAAAAATCAAAATAATGTGCTGGAAACCTTGGGTGAACGTGTGCCGAGTAAGTTAATTGTCACCACGCCAGAACCCAGTACCGTTTTTGGTCGCTGGGCTGAACCAGATGGTGCTATTGCAAAAACCTTTGCGCGTCTTGGCTTAGAAGCCAGTTTCTTAAAAGATAAAGCTGGCGCGTTGCCTAAGAACAAATGCCGACTCGATATTTCTGGCGATATTCACCACTATGAACGATATTGGGGCAATTCACTAAATGATAGCAAGCCGACAAATTATGCGTCGGTGGTAGCTGGTGGTGGTGGTGCTTTTTTACACCCTAGCCACACGGATGTTGATGAGGTACAAAAACAAGCCATCTATCCGTCTCGAAAGGATTCTCACCGATTAATTACCCAATCCATTCTTAATCCAGTCAGCATTTGGCAAGGCGGTTATATTTGGCTAGCAGGCGCATTCATTGCGTATCTGAGTTATTTTGCCGTCACTGTACCCCAAAGTACTTGGTCGTTATTTAAACTGCTCCCCGATAATCTTAGGCCAACCGACTCAAGCCAGCACTTTTTATCAACCATTAAGGTCGCTCTGGATGATACCGCAATCACTCTCGGCAAAAGCTGCTGCTCGAACACCTATTTCCTTGATTTAATATACATAATATTGTTCAGCGCATTGTTGGGTTATTGGTTTTGGAAGACACCAGACCACTTTGAAAAAATAGTCAGCACCAAAAAAACTGACCCTCTCACTTACAATCCTGAGTGGATCAGAACAATTAGCCTTTATATTTTGCCGATTTTAGCTGGGTTTTTACCCTTGCTTTTTTTAAACCAATGGTCTCGTGATGAACTCCCCAACTCTTTTTTAGCGGGCGCATTAATCGATTTGTTCTTTGTCGCCGCAATGGTTTTATTCGGTTTAAGCCGTCGTTACAGTAATATTTTAATCGGCTATGCTCGGTTTAACCGTGAGCCACCATGGGCTTCCGTACCCTTATGGGTTTTCAATGTTCTAGGCATCATTTACGCCGTTTTCGGCTTTCTTCGCTACGGTGCTTATTCGGCTTCAATAATGACCTTCGACTTAGTAATGGTTGTTGTTTGGCTATTTGCAACAGTCGGTTTAGTTGCACTTGCCGCATTTGCAGGCGCACATTTGCTACCACCATCAGGCAAAATCAAATTCGCTATCATCGGTGTCTGGCATGCACTATTACAAGTCTGTGTGCCGGTTTGTTTGATGTTATACAGCGACTGGACAACAATTCTAGTCATTACGAGCATTACTTTAATCGTCACCTATTTGGCAGGACAATTATTTACTAAGGAATTTTTGATTAAAGATTTCTCTCTATCCGATCAGAAAAAAATCGGTACACTGCTTTTTGCCGCTTGGGTCATTATTGGTATCTGCGTGTTATGGTTAGCACACCTAGGCGATCCAATAGCTGTCAATTGCTGGCGATTACTGGCAGCATTTGTGTTAGGTGCAATATTTAGCTGTATCTGGTTTGGCTGGTATTTGGCTGTATCACTGGCTTTTCATGGTCATACTAATGAAGCAGGCGGCGGCGCACGTTCCGAATCCTATCGACACATGATCCGTTTTAAACTCACGGAAGATACCTTGACTGGCTACGTCATTGGTATAGACACACCCGTAACCAGTTTTGCTATGAACGCATTACCAAAATTTCGCCTAGTAGACGTATTTACCATTCAGGCGCAAAAGATAAAGTAATTTTGCTTAGGAGAGCGATTAGCAGGCAGAGTAAAACTCAGTTTGTCTTGTTATCGATCTTTCTACTTGAAGAAAATGACTTCGAGAGGACTCACTACTAAAGTAAAATCAATGTTTACAGCCTGTTTAGTGTAATAATACCCCCAAAGTTACCCCATTTAAAATGGGGCTGCCCTCGTTTTTGGACAAAAAAGCCTATTTGTTAAGGGCTGATCTTTAAATATTGTTATGTGATAGCGATAAACGATACTTGATCGTCCTGGATAAATGAACTGATTGCTTCCAGTTTGTTACGCAAAAGCAATTGAATTTGCCGATTGGCGCAATTTCGGCGTTTGATCCATATCCCTTTAGGCGGGTGTCCGTACAACATGCTTTTATCGTAAAAGTCGGCATCCTTGCTTACCAAAGAAAACCCGATGGCTTTTGCGTAGTCCCAAACGTCTTCGTCAGAACTGCCGCCAAAACCTATACTGTCAACATGCACCGAATCGGGAAAAATATCAATTAACGCTTGAACAAGCTTAGGCGAAAGGTTTTCATCAAACAATAATTTCATCCGCTGATTTCACGGGTATGCCGTTCCCTATCGGCTGCGAAAGCAAAGCAAGCCAGAATGTCTTCGTGGGTCAAATAGTCGAAGTCCTCCAATATCTCTTGCTCGGTCATGCCCGCCGCAAAATAATCAAGAATATCATCGACAGTGATACGCAAGCCCCTGATGCAAGGCTTTCCACCCCGTTTGCTGGGTTCAATGGTAATAATATGTTGGTAGCTTGGGTTCATAAAACTTCATCCCGTAAATGCGTATAATTTCTTATAACTCAATGTCCTTTGCAGCACTCCCGTGCCTCGCGGTTGATGTGGTTAGCTGTATCACAGTATACTAAGTGCTAATAACTTATTAATATGCCTTAAAGCCCAAGTGTCAGGCTAATTAAAATTTTTTTGTAATCCACTTTATCGTAACATCAATAACCTTACACCTAAGTGTTTGTAATAATTGTCTTTTATGGCAACCAATTTTATAGGCTTTCACATGGAAAAAGAAAAAATCTTGCGA
Organism: Methyloglobulus sp.; assembly: GCF_964779595.1. Lineage (NCBI taxonomy): Bacteria > Pseudomonadati > Pseudomonadota > Gammaproteobacteria > Methylococcales > Methylococcaceae > Methyloglobulus > Methyloglobulus sp. The sequence continues at coordinate 32,670 of NZ_CBAROL010000008.1, read as the reverse complement.
CAACTTGAAGAAAAACTACTCCCCTCTGTTAAAAACCTAGAACAAGGACAGGCAACGGAACACGATTTTTTTCCAGCCTTATTATGGATGTTATTAGAAAAAAGCAAAGATTCTGAAAGTCTCTTAAATTCCGCAAAATCGGAACAAGCCAAAGAGCTTCAAGCCCTTGCCGAAAAAATCCTGCAAAATGCCCACGAAAACCAACAAAACTCTAGCCGCCACATCGAGCAGAACATATCCGAACTAAGGGATACTCTTACAAATCAATCAAATACCACAAAATCGGAACAAGCCAAAGAACTTCAAGCCCTTGCCGAAAGAATTTTGCAAAATGCCCACGAAAACAAAAAATTTCAAGGAGGGCGGTTTGATTTGATTGAAGAGAAACAAGATATTTTTTTGAAAATACAAAAGAAATTTTCTATCTGGCTGGTAGTGCTTGCCGTTTTTCAGTTAGCAGCTTTATCTGTCTTGGCTTTTATCCTATTGAGATAATCATGAGTGCCATCAAAATTTTACACGATCATCGACAGCACTTTATCAAGCGTTTGCTTACTCGCAACCCACTGCTTAAACGTACACAAAGTGCTTATCGTGAAGATTTGACGGAGCTAGTAAAAGCAAGGGCAGAATTTGAATTACCATCAAACTCATCAAACGATCTTGTGCCTATGGGTTTTGAATTTAACACAACCTCATCCCTAGATGTTCTAAAGAACCTATTGGCATCAACACCTAAAAAAATTGAAGTAATCAATGCCCATAAAAAGAATCTGGCGAAATGCACCAAAATTAAGAACGAAGCCGATGATTTTTTTCACAGCACGGGGCAACTCGGTTTATATTTAGGTTATCCCTTTGTTGTCATTCCATTAGATTCAAGTAAATATTATTTAGCTCCGTTATTCTTATGGGCGGTATCCTGCAAACTAACTGCACGCTCAATTATTTTTGATCGAGTTAGGGATGAAGACGACATTGTTATAGAACCGCAATTAAACCGCATCTTGCAAGTAGGGTTAGCCCATGAGAAAGGGCTTCATTTGAAGTGGGAAAATGCCGAGGAATTATGTTGGCAAAATATAACATCCGAAACCAAAGCCGCATTATCTGCTTTGCCAAAATGTGTCAGTGAATTTGACTCTAGCCAAATTAATCCTCTTCCTAATAAAGACGCGCTAGAGAAGCTAACGGAAGCCAAGGTTCTATCAAGTGCAGTGATTGGTTATATGCCGATTAAAGGGCAAGCCTTGTTAGCTGATTTAGACGAATTGGAAAAACTATTTAGCGGAAACTCAAATAATAGCAAAGTCTTGGATTATTTTTTAACCCCCCGTAAGCTAAAATCGGAAATACCTGCACCTACACCCTCTGAAAATGATAAATGGTTGGTGACAGACTCAGACCATAGTCAAGAGTCCGCACTTTGGAATGCCCGAAAATTTGACTTAATGGTGTTACAAGGACCGCCCGGCACAGGTAAATCCCAAGTTATTGTTAATTTGATTGCAGATGCCTTGGCTAACCAAAAGAAAGTTTTAGTAGTATGCCAAAAAAAAGCAGCATTGGAAGTTTTACAAAAACGCTTAACGGCTATCGGATTGGGCGAATCATTTCAGCTAATTGAAGATGTGCAAAAAGACAGGATGCGGATTATTAAATCAATCCGCGAAATCGAAGGAAACTCTTTAGCGGTAAGAGGTTTTTCCCAGGTTGACATACAACGAAGGGCAACTAGCGATAGCATAAAATCTTGCGAAGAATTTTTGGATAAATCGAATCATTTTTTTACCGACAATAAAAAAGGACAACGATCAACTTACGGGAATATAAAAGCGAGATTACACCGGATAAACAAAAACGGCATTAATGTTTACGAGCACTTGCAAAGTTGCTATCGACACTGTGTAAAAATTGACTTATTGCCAGCTAATCGAAATATTCTTGATGAACTCATCAAAGAAACCAGTTCTTTTGTAGGTACTTATCAAAACTGTAATTACCAAGATAATCCTTGGAAATTCTTGCAAAATCCACCTACTAACGTTGGCGAGGTTAACATCTTACTTAAGCGCTTGGATTCACTTGCTCAAGCGTTAGAGGATAAAAGCACTTATTTTTATAAGTCTAGCCTTGTTTGGTTAGTTGAACATGGTTTGGCAGAAGCTTATTATCCGAGCTTTTTACAAGGCGAATATCGGCAAAACCACAAACAATTTACACAACTCTCTCTTGATACCCAAAAATTAAAAAATTGGCTGGATGGACGCTATATAGATAGCGTTTTAGCTTCTGTACGTGCCGGCGAAGCAATACAACATTATCAGGAATTGCAGAAATATTGTGGTTATATTGAACAAGTGGTACACATAAAAGAGAAATTAAAAAAATTCCCTATATTTGAATTATTACAAAAAAATTCCCCCGATATTATTCAGCACTGGATTGAAATCATTGAATGCTTTTGCTTACAAGCGTGGCTAGATGAGCTAACTTCCCAAAAGACTTTTTCAACCGTTTCTGTTGAACAGCATAAAATCAAGCTTGCCAATGTTGTTGAGAAAAAGCGTAACGAGGATATTGAGCATATTTTAGCGCAGTACAACAATAGGGTTAGCGCAAAAAATGTACTGGATAATAAGCTGTTTTTGCGGCTTAGGAAATCAAAGACAGCTCCAAAAACATCGCTGCGGAAACTATACACGTCGGGTTTTGAAGAGCTACATCAAATTTATCCGGTATTGATGACGAACCCTGAGACGGTTAGTTCGATTTTAGATTTAAAGGCCAACCTTTATGATTTAGTGGTTATTGATGAAGCTTCGCAGATATTTATGGCTGATGTTTTACCACTATTATATCGTGCTAAGGGCGTTTTTATTTCAGGTGATAGGATGCAAATGCCGCCTTCCGATTTTTTTATGTCATTGAGTGATGATGCAAATGCCGATGATGGCCAAGACGACGAGGAAAGTGATGAGCCTATAGTTGACAACAACCGTCTCATACCCGCTGACGGCGAGTATTGCTTTTTGGAAGCAGCTGAATATTCCGTTCAAACAGGCAATCCTAACCGCGCTATGTTGCTTGTGCATTATCGATCTGAATTCAAAGAATTAATCGATTTTTCTAACCATGCGTTTTATGACGGCAAATTAATTGCTGCAACCGGCAATAAGAAATTGCCCGATATTATTAAATCCCCCATTGAATTAAATAGGGTTGAGAATGGGCAAGCCTTAGCGGGTACAAATAAAGCGGAAGCATTGGCAGTTATCAAGCGGATTAAGCATATATGGAAGCAACAAGATTCTTTATCCTTGGGAGTCATTACTCTTAACGTAAAGCAAAAGGATATTATTGATGATTTGTTATTTGAGGAAACTCAAGTTAATCTTGAATTTGCTAGTCGTTTAGAGCGCGAACGGAACAAGATAAAAGATGGCGAAGATATTGGCTTTTTTGTGCGAAGCGTTGAACATGTACAAGGCGATGAAAGAGATATTATTATTTTTTCAACGGCTTACGACGGCGTAAGAAAAAACTTTGGTGCCATTACAAAAAAAGAAAAAGGCAGAAAACGCTTAAATGTCGCTATTACACGCGCCAAATCAGGAATGATTATTTATTCATCGCTCAATATTGATGCCATTTCAAATGATAAACAGCGCGATGACAGTGAAAATTTTTGGTTTTGGAAATACATGTGTTATGCAAGAGCCGTTAGTTCGGGTGATGCCAAAGCATCTAACCTAATTTTGCAAAGCTTAAATCCTAAGTTTCAAAAATCGGCAATTCACGGAGAAGCAGACTCCCAGTTTGAAGAAGATGTTGCTGATTTTTTACTAGACAACGGTTTCCACGTGGATTTTCAAATTGGGGAAAGCGGCTTTCGCATTGACTTAGGTGTCAAAAAAAATGCTACCGACAGTCTATATCTGTGTGGAATAGAGTGTGATGGTAGGCTATATCATAGTAGCTGGACGGCTAGATTAAATGATGTATGGCGGCAAAAAATCCTAGAAAATAAAGGCTGGCGGATTGTTCGTATCTGGAGTAACGACTGGTTTGATAATAGAATACAAACACAGAAAAAACTTTTAGCTGATTTAACAATATTAAAATAATGGTTTTGATGCTGAGGATTACCGCGAGGAGAAATGATAATAAATAGCTTGCGCCCAATCTATCCAGGTGAAATATTGCGGGAAGAATATTTGCTGCCTTTAGGTGTATTAGGCCAGCTTGCTTACTTTTAAAGACCTTATTGGACTTTGTGGAAGCACGGAAAGCAGTAAGTGGCGCGCCCGAGAGGATTCGAACCTCTGACCTCAGCCTCCGGAGGGCTGCGCTCTATCCAGCTGAGCTACGGGCGCGTGGTGATATGGGATGTAGCCGGACATTTTACCGGATTGGGTCAGTAATTACGATAACATTGTTTTGAGGTTGGCGAGATTGGCTTTGCCGCGCTCTTTTATTACTTCCGAGGACAGCTGTTTTTTGTTGACCCATTCCAGGTCATCTTCGGGCAATTCGCCCAGAAAACGGCTGGGCTGGCATTCCATTATGTCGCCATATTTCTTGCGGTGAGTGCAGTAGCTAAATGTTAAGCTGCGTTGAGCGCGGGTGATACCTACATAAGCCAGCCGACGCTCTTCTTCTATGCCGTTCGTGCCGTTAACGTCGTCTGATTCAATTGTGTTTTGGTGAGGCAGGATGTTTTCTTCCATCCCTACCAGAAATACATGCTGGAATTCCAAGCCTTTAGCTGAATGTAAGGTCATCAAACTCACTTGATCGCCGCTTTCCTCTTCCTGATTGCGTTCCAGAATATCCATCAACATGATATTGGCGATAATTTCAGCTAACGGCTTTTGTTCCTTGCTGTCTTTATCCGCAATGCGCTTAAGCCAGTTGATTAATTCAGCCACATTGCTCATTTTGCGCTCTGCCGACTCGCTGGTTTTGCTGTTTTCCCTTAACCATTGCTCATAGCCGATTTCGATAATCATTTTTTCGATGACGGCAAACGTGTCATCCCGCTCAACGCGTTCGGCGGTAGCGATAATCCAATCGTGAAATTTTTCTAAGCGAGCGATTGATTTACTGGACACGGTTTGGCTTAAGCCTAATTCGGTACTGGCGGCAAACAGGCTGATTTGCCGATGATTGGCATAAGCGCCCAATTTTTCTAAAGTCGTCGGGCCTAGTTCCCGCCTGGGTGTGTTGATAATCCGCAAAAAAGCGGCATCGTCATCGGGATTAACCAGCAACCGCAAATAAGCAAGCATGTCCTTGATTTCGGAATAAGCGAAAAACGACGTGCTGCCACTAATAAAATACGGGATATTGTTTTCCCTCAGTCCGCGTTCAAACAACCTAGACTGATGGTTGCCACGGTATAAAATGGCATAATCCTGATAGCTGCCACCCGTCTTGAATTTATGATGAATCAATTCTGCAACCATTTGCTGCGCTTCGGTCAGCTCATCCTTATGGCTTAACACCCGCAGTGGATCGCCGTAACCTAACTCACTCCACAGCTTTTTTTCGTAAGTATGGGGGTTATTGGCTATCAGCTGATTAGCCACTTTAAGTATTCGCCCAGTAGAACGGTAATTCTGTTCCAGTTTAATCACTTGTAAGCGCGGATAATCTTTTTGTAGCTGACTTAAATTTTCCGGTTGAGCGCCGCGCCAAGCGTAAATCGACTGGTCGTCATCACCCACTACTGTAAATCGTCCCAGATTTCCGGCAAGCACCTTGACTAATTCGTACTGGGTAATATTGGTATCCTGGTATTCATCCACTAATAAATAGCGAATGGTGTTCTGCCATTTTTCTAAAATGTCTGGATTCTGCTGAAACAACAAAACAGGCAATAAAATCAAATCATCAAAATCGACCGCATTATAGGCTTTTAAGCTGCGCGTGTAATCGGCATAAAGTTGGCTGATTGCCGATTGGTCTGCAATTGAATTCAACTCAGCTTGCTTTACGGTAACAAAAGCATTTTTCCATTGCCCGATTTGACTAGCGTATTGCTCCACCTTGTCACCTTCGCAATCGCTGTTGCTATGAGCGATTAGATTTTTCAGCAGCTTTAATTTGTCTTCCTCATCGTATAAGGTCAGCCCAGCCTTGTAGCCCAATATATGGTGTTCTTTACGGACAATCTCCAGTCCCAGAGCATGAAATGTACAGACTCGCAAACCACGAGCCTGCTGCTTATCGAGCAACTTGGCAACGCGGCTTTTCATTTCTCGCGCAGCTTTATTAGTAAAAGTTACGGCGGCAATATGACGGGCAGGTAATCCTTGCTTGACCAAATAAGCAATTTTCTCGGTAATGACCCGCGTTTTGCCGCTACCGGCTCCCGCTAACACCAACAAAGGAGACTCGACAACTTTAACAGCGGCTTGCTGCTGGGGGTTTAATTTGGTCATTGATTCTTTTGGCTTTCGTTGATTGAGTTGAAAGCCCCGCTTATTTGAGAAGAGTTGATCTGTTCTTGATTTTCTTGCGCTAGTGTTTTGGGTGCGGGCTTAACTCTAGGTTACAATAACAGCCTGTAGGCGGTTTTGTCTGGCGTTCAATATTGCTAGTTATCGTACCACAATAAGCTATTTACCCTGATGATTCATAAATCCAAACACGAGGAAAGATCCATGAAAAAAAGTTTATTTTGCTTCGCCCTATTAATTTCCGGCAGCGTCTTGGCAAGCACCGATCATTATGTGCTACGCGATGGCAAACACGTCCATCATTTAAAAATAACCCAAGTGGGCGAAGAGGTTACCATTAGTTCGGATGTGGACTTTGAACCCAACGCAGATGAAAAAGGCAGTAAAGCCTGTTCAGCTGATATTGCCGATGAGGCCAAAAAGACAGGGGAAAACACGTTTAGGCTAAAAAAACAATCTGAAGGTGAAGCTAGTTATTGCGTATTGGACATCCAACTTAGTGCCACAGGGGCGAAGATCGAACAATCCGAAGACTGCAATAACTTTGTTACGGGTATTTGCCATTTTTCCAGTGACGGAAAAGAATTGTTAAAAATAAAATAAACCGAATTGTGTAATGGACAGGCTAATTAGCTGCGCCTGTCCAGCTTTCGGTAACCAATTGCCTCACTTAGATGGCTTACTTCAATATTTTCTGACTCAGCCAGATCGGCAATTGTACGCGCCAGCTTCAAAATACGGTGATAGGCACGGTGCGACAAACCAAATTTTTCCATCGCTTGCTCCAATAATTGATGGCCTTGTTCGGTTAATAAGCAAAGCTGTTTGACTTCTTTTGCCGTTAACGCGGAATTCGCTTTGCCGCTACGTGCTAACGCCCGATTACGAGCAGCCACAACGCGCGCCCTGATGCTGGCACTGGTTTCCTCACCTTGCGGTGAGCCTTTACGCAGGACTTCATGGGAAATTCTTGGCACGTCCAGGTGCATGTCGATACGATCTAACAATGGCCCTGACACTCTGGCACGATAACGGATGACCTGCTCGGACGTACAATGGCATCGACCAGAAGCATCACCCAGATAACCACAAGGGCAAGGATTCATCGCCGCAATTAATTGAAATCGGGCCGGAAAATCCACTTGCCGTGCGGCTCGGGAAATCGTGATATGTCCTGTTTCCAGTGGTTCGCGCAGTACTTCCAGCACTTTTCGGTCGAATTCCGGTAGCTCATCCAAAAACAACGTGCCATTGTGGGCAAGGGATATTTCACCGGGTTTGGGATTGCTTCCGCCTCCCACCAATGCAGGGGCGGATGCGGTATGGTGCGGCGCACGGTAAGGCGGTTTGAGCCAGTTTGCCACGTTCAGTCCTTGGTCACTAATAGACGCAATCGCGGCGGTTTCTTGTGCCTGACGTTCCGTTAATTGTGGCAAAATTGTGGGCAATCTTACGGCTAACATTGATTTACCCGTACCAGGAGGTCCGAGCATCAGCAGGTTATGCGCTCCCGCCGCCGCCACTTCAAACGCCCGTTTGACGTGATACTGCCCATGCACATCAGCAAAGTCGATCTCAAGGTCTGAGCTTGGTTGCACTATTTCGGAATATTCGTACTGAATAAGCTGCCGTCCGGCGAGGTGAGCGCATATTTCCAATAGATGCACCGAAGGGATTAGCTCAATATCTTTTACCAACGCCGCTTCCGCCACGTTTTCTTTCGGCAAAATCAACTTTCTATGGTTTTTTCTGGCTTCTATGGCAATGGGCAAAACGCCGTTAATCGGACGTAATTCGCCGCCTAAAGACAGCTCACCAACGCATTCGTACTGGTCAAGGTTGGTGTTAGGAATTTGCCCTGATGCTGCCAAAATACCCAAAGCAATGGCGAGATCAAAACGTCCGCCTTCCTTGGGTAAGTCTGCTGGCGCGAGGTTAACGGTGATACGTTGGGCAGGGAACTCAAAGCGGGAGTTTAAAATGGCACCACGAACGCGGTCTTTGCTTTCTTTGACGGCGGTTTCAGGTAACCCGACTATGTTCATGGCCGGAAGCCCGTTAGCTACATGAACTTCTACCGTAACTAATGGGGCTTCGATGCCGGAACGGCCTCGACTGTAGATGACGGCTAAGGTCATGTCAGTTCGTATGAATAAAAATTAAAACCAGCATGTACTTCACGCCACCCAAGCAACTTACTCATTATGACAATCTATCATGAATTAGATTTCCTATAGAGAGCATCGGGAATCCACCATTCCTCTAGCACTTGGCAAGCAAATTCTTGATGGGCGCTTCTTGGATCAAAAGCTAAAATATGTAATAACTGGGATATTGTAATTTTCTGTCTGGAAGTAAGCGAACCCAATCTGGGCGGTTCGCGGTCAGGTGGGCGTAAGGACGAAATAAGACACTCTACAACGAAACCTCCTTCATCCAAATGCCTCAACGCATACTCAACTAAATATGGTAAATAATGACGCCAAGACTGAGCATCAAGATAATTTATTCCCCAAGGGTAAGCTTCTAAATAAGCATCCGTGATTTTATCAAGCGATAAATCAAACGGCGATGGTGATTTATATTCGTCAAGTTCGTTACCGCCACGAAGTGTAATCGTCGGAATTTGCAGTACGTCTATAGCAAAGACATCAAATGTAACTACGCAGAGATTTTGCGATTCTGAATCCGAGAGATAATTAGCTTTAGCCATTATCTTATTGACTTCAAATGTTATAAATCTGCTTTATTCAACACTTGCTGCTCAATTTCAGCAACCCGCTGTTCCAGGGCTTCGAGTTTTTGGCGAGTTTTTGCCAACACGGCTTTTTGAACCTCGAATTCTTCGCGGCTTACCAAATCAAGCCGCGCCAAGGCACTTTGCAAAATGGCATGAAAATTCTTTTCCGCATCTTCTTTAAAGTGATTGAAACTTGGCGGAATGGCATTGGCTAAACGGTTAGCGATGTCGTCGATAGATTTGGTGTCAAACATATAAAACCTCGAATTATAAAAATAAAATAAACAATACCTTATAAGTCATGCATCCACAACTCCAAGTTCCAGATGCTCCACAAATGGCTGAAAATCCTTGTCGCAAAAAAGCAATTGGTGGCTGTTTTGGATGCAGAATGTGGCGACAATGCAGTCCACTGACTTCCTGATAGTGATGCCTTTTCTTCTTAGGAATCGGTAATTTTCCGCTGCGGCAATGGCATTGCTTTGTCCTAGCATGTCGAAAACCGTCAATTTTAATAACACCGCTTTTGCCGTTTTGTAGTCTTTATCGCTTTGGAAACCTTGTAAAATTTCGGTGAGAATGATGTCGCCGATGGCGATAAGCTCAACGCCCAAAAGCGAATCCAGTTTGGCGGTGTGCGGCTTATCTACGCCATTAAAGTAATCAATCCAGACGCTGCTATCGACCAGAATCATTAATCGGCTCTACGTTCATCCAGGTTGCCTTCCCAATGGAGCTTACCTTTCAGTTCTTTTATCGCTGCTTGATTTCTGAGGGTTATCAAGGTTTTCAAACCCAATTCAACCGCTTCTTTTTTAGTTTTAAGGCCAGTCGCTTTTAAGGCTTCTTGCATTAAGGTGTTGTCTATGACGATATTGGTACGCATATGTGTTCTCGAAGTGTGTATGATATGCTTTTATTATACACATTTTGAGCAAGGGGCGTTTGCCTCTTTGTTGAGATAATATGTAGGCTGGGCAGGGTGGTAGCGAAGCCCAACACCCAAGGTTTCGTTTTTGGTGGGCTTCATTTCATTCAGCCCAACCTACCGTGCTGTTCGTTATGATTTATTAATCTCCCTCAAGACATCCCTATAATCAGCAGGCCGGTAATCACTGAACCACTCGAAAAACCAATTTTTCTTACGGTATGGGTTGACCGCCATATCTCTTAACAATTCATCGTGGAAGTGCACCATGTGCAGCTTTATAACCGTTGCCCGACTTGAAATCGCTGGCATAAAGCTGTGCTTCCACTGTTTGATGGCCTCTATTTCTGCCAACATAAGTTCACGATCAGGCAATTGGAATTTTCCTTTGAGCAAATGCACCAACCACGCGGATGCCAAGTGTGACGTCAGCGAATTTGAAAATGTTGCCGCCCTGCCAATAAAAGCCATGTTGGTTAAATCGGGATGGATGATGTGCCGGTACAGATAAACACCGTCGGCTTCCTGAGTCTTTTTGAAAGTTTCGGGGAGAAATGAATAGTTGGATTTGTAACCCGTACCAAAAATAACGACATCACAATCGATTTGATCGCCATTTTCAAGTTCCAATCCAGTTCTGGTGAAGGCTTTTACTTGGGTGCGCTGAGTTTTGATTTTACCTTGTTTCATCAATTGGTAAACTTCTTTGCGCGGCAGAAAATCGAGGTTAAAAATATCGATTTCAAAGGGTTCGTCCGGCAAAACACCACATGCCTTGAGCGGATACTGGAATTTGATGATATTTTCTGTCAATCGCCAAAAGCCGGATACCAACCAAGGCAAGCCTTTGTGCAACGCTTTGACCCATTTGCCAGGTCGTTGATAAAGCGGCAACAACGCACAAGCTAATCGGGTTAGATATATCCTTCGAACATCCAGAATATCTAGGACATCCATCGGTATCGGCCAATGGGCTTTCCGATAAACCAGGGTGACTTCTTTGGCAAATTTGGCGATGTCGCCCGCCACATCCAAAGCACTTTTGCCAAAACCGACCACGACGACCTTTCGGCCAGTGACTGATGAGGGGGTGCGATATTCGGACGAATGGAGTATCTGCCCGGTAAATTTTTTTTGCCCAGGAAATTTTGGGATATAAGGATCAAAATAAATGCCGCTTGCCACAACCACAAAATCAAACGGCTTTTTCTCTACCAAGCCTGATTTTTGATCGGTGTAGTGGACTAGCCAACTTCCGTTTTTGAGTTGTTCCAACTGGGTAATTTCGGTATTAAAACGAATCTTTTCAAAAACCTTGTAGTCTTTGGCATAGTTTTCAAAATAAGCCTGAAGTTCTGCGCCACTGGGTACACGCGGATACTGTTCAGGAATCGGGTAATCAGGGACTTCGTACAATGACTTGGGCGTTTGCAGCCCAAAGGTATGGTATCCCGTTGTCCATACACCACCCACTTGATCGCCTTTTTCAAAGACTTCACAGTCAAACCCAGCTTGGCCCAATAATCGGGCAGCCCCAATACCTGCGACCCCAGCGCCTATGATGCCTATTGTTGTTGTTATTGTTGGTTTAGTCATGGCTTCACATCGTTGCTAAGTTTCGGTTCAAATATCAATCGCCCTCTTCACAAACTCCGGCTGCGCCAAAGCGCCTTTATGTATATCCACATTGTAATATTCAGTTTCAAATGTTTTATTGGCTGAATCCTGCTCCCTAAAGCCATTCAAACTCGCTTTACCAGCAATGGTAGCGCTCCACCAGCCGGATGGGTAAATACATTGTGGGAAATACAAGGTTTGCAATGCCGAAAAACCTGCCGCTTGCATGGCACCGCGCATGGCTTTGATGAGTTCCAGATGCAGCAAGGGCGACTCGCTTTGCTGTACCAACAAGCCATTTTCGGTTAAACAAGCAAAACAGCCACGGTAGAAGGCTTCATTAAACAAGCCTTCCGCAGGGCCTACTGGATCTGTGCTATCGACGATGATAAGATCCACTGAATTTGGCGCGGCATCTTTAATCCACTTGATGCCGTCGATGAATTTCAAATCCGCCCTGGGATCGTTGTTGGATTCACACAATTCGGGAAAATAAATTTCGGCGAGGCGGGTGACGCGCTTATCAATATCAATCTGTACAACTTGCTCGACTGTAGGATGTTTTAAGACTTCACGCAACGTACCGCAATCGCCGCCGCCAATAATCCAGACTTTTTTGGGATTCGGATGGGTAAACAAGGCCGGATGGCTAATCATTTCGTGGTAGAGAAAATTGTCGCGGGTTGACACCATCGTGCAACCATCCAGCACCATTAAGTTGCCGAAAGTTTCAGTTTCGTAGATTTCATGGCGTTGAAATGGCGATTGTTCTTCGTGTAGTTTGCGTTTGATTTTTAACGAAAATGCTGAGCCTGCGCCCGAATGTTCTTCGGTAAACCATTCTGATGGATTCATTTTTGGAAGTCCTTGCAAATAAAGCCATTATAATAGCATTAAGGAAACCCTGAACAGATTGATTCCGCTCATGGTTCTACAGGCTCACCACGAACGGAATCAATCCGTTCAGGCATACCAAAAAGGAATCAACCAGTTTCCGTTCGTCCTGAGCTTGTCGAAGGACTTTCCTTAAGCACTTACAGCACACGGAGTTCAACTTTGGACAAAAACGCAGCTAACACCTGGACTATTCTTCAATCTATCCAAACCTACGCGATCAACTTTTGGGGTGACGGTTATTTTTCCATCAATGCCAAAGGCAATGTCTCGGTAAAACCTAGCGCAGATAAGGCGACTGAACTGGATTTATATGAAATCGCCCAATCTTTAAGCGACAAGAATTTATCCTTACCGGTGCTGGTACGTTTTACCGACATTCTTAAAGATCGGGTAAAGCGTTTGAATGATGCCTTTGCAAAAGCCTGTGCCAATAACCAATACCAAGGCCGCTATACGCCTGTTTATCCGATTAAGGTTAACCAGCAAGGCAAGGTTGTTGAAGGCATTATTTCAGCAGACAACATTGGCCTGGAAGCAGGTAGCAAGCCGGAATTGCTGGCGATTATGGCCTTATCCAAGCCAGGCGGTGTGATCGTTTGCAACGGTTATAAGGACAGGGCTTATATCCGGTTGGCGCTGATTGGACTGAAACTCGGCCTGAGAGTGTATCTGGTGATCGAAAAACCGATTGAATTGGGTATGATTCTGGAAGAAGCCACTAAATTAGGCGTTAAACCTTGCGTGGGTGTACGCGTCAGGCTTGCAAGTATTAGCGCAGGTAAATGGCAAAATACCGGCGGCGAAAAATCCAAATTCGGCTTACATGCCAATGAAGTCCTGCAACTGGTTGAGCGTCTAAAGCAAGCGAATTTGCTGGATTGCTTGCAATTAATGCACTTTCACATGGGTTCGCAAATTGCCAATATCCGTGACATCAAGGTTGCCTTGAAAGAAGCAGGACAATTCTATGCTGAACTGCACCGGCTGGACGCTCCAATAAAAATTGTCGATGCGGGTGGCGGCTTAGGGGTGGATTATGACGGCAGCCGGTCACGGCGAGAATCTTCCATCAATTACAGCCTGGATGAGTATGCACAAAACATCGTCCGCAGTTTTGCCGAGATTTGCGCTGAAAAAAACCTGCCCCAACCTGACATTATCACTGAATCAGGCCGCGCAATCACTGCCCATCATGCCGTATTGATTACCAATGTTACCGATATTGAATCGGTTTACAGCAATCAAGCTGACATTGCCCCCCTGCCCTTTGGCGTTAATCTGGTAGAAACTTATCATGATACGCAATTTAATTTTAAGGACGGGCAAGAGCAATTCGCACTCGGTAAGGCCAGCATTAACGACTTGGCTAAAACGGAAAATGACTACGCCCTGCGTTGCCAACAGATAAAAAACCAGCTTAATCCGAACAACCAGAATGAAGCGGCCATCCTGAAAGAATTGAATGAAAAACTGGCCGACAAGATTTTCTGCAATTTTTCCTTGTTCCAGTCCATGCCGGACATTTGGGGGATAGACCAAATCTTCCCCATCATGCCCATCCATCGGCTGAACGAACAACCAACACGACGTGCAGTTATCCAGGATTTGACTTGTGATTCTGACGGACGTATTGACCAGTATATTGACGGCCAGAATATCGAAAAAACCTTAGCTATACATGAAATAGACAGCAATCAACCTTATCTCATCGGTTTTTTTATGGTGGGTGCTTACCAGGAAATACTGGGCGATATGCACAACCTATTCGGTGACACCCATTCCATCAACATAGAACTCGACGACAAAGGCTATCACTTCTATGACTTACAGGAAGGCGAGCATGTCAGCGACCTGCTGGATTATGTCCATATCAACAGCGAAGACCTGAAAACTGCCTACCGCAAAAAGCTGGTAAATAGCCAACTGAGCAACCAACAACAGCAAGATTACGAGAAAGAATTGATCGCAGGATTAAGGTCTTACACTTATTTATCAAAGTAATCCTACACTTAGCAACGCCTTCAACGTATTGGTCAATAGCAACTAAATTTAACTTTAATCTTATCTGGGTAATATCAAGCGTTCATCCACAACAACAATAAACGAGGATAAATGATGGCTATCACAAAAAACAGTAACTATTGGGTGTTCGCTGTGCTGATACCTATCATCATCGGCATGGCGAGTACCGCCCACGCAAACCTGATGCCGTCTAAAGAAACCCTGGCACTAATCAAAGCCACCTGCCCTAGCGACCCCAGCCAACAGGAAGAATTTATCCAATTAAGGAATCAAATCACCGCAGCCGAAACCATCAACCAAGCCCACACCTTGGTGCTTGCACCAACAAATGATGCCTGAGTGTACTACAAAACGCCAAACCATCATGCCGTTTAGTGATGCTTTAAAAATTGCCGAATCCAAACTCAACGATGCCCGTACACAGATCATGCTAGCATCGTCACAAGAACAAGTCGCCGATGAATTCGACGGTATGATGCTGGCAGGTTTGGATAATGACCGCGCCTCCCACGTCAATATCGGTAGCGGTGGCTGTGATTATTCCACTGGCGAACTCGTTGTCGGTTTGATTTTGGGGATTATTTTGTTGGTTGTCTTGTGCTAATGTTGTTAGTCAGTGAAAGCAAGGCTTCCAGCAATAAAATAGATCGTCTAATACCAAACAACCAGCTTCGACCAAAAAACCATAAAGGGGCTATTTGCCCCTTTATTCAATCAACGAATTATCTCTGCCACACGCCTAATCAATTCGCTATTCTCTATGCACCTAGTTACCAGAGTGCTTTTCTTCCAGCGATTGGGCATTCGAACTAACGAACTTTTTTGGATTGGTATTCCTCATCGTGTGTTCAGGCACGGGATCGGGCGACGGATTGCTGTTTTGCATAACATGCTCCGGTTTCTGCGCTGGCGCAGCTTCTGATTCTGGGTTTGGATTGCTGTTCTGCATGTGATGCCCCAGCGTAGGCTCTGCTTTTGGTGCAGCGTTTGGATTGCTATTCTGCATTTTCATTTCCGCTGTAGCAATAGTAGGTAAAGCAGAAATAAGCAATACGGCTAATATCATATTTTTCATGTGTTTTGACCTTATAAGGTATGCGTGAATTCATCCCCGCACCCATTGTATGGGTTATCAGGAACGGTTTGCCTTTCATCAGGCGAATTCATTCTCGCACCCATAGCAAAACGCACATTGATTTGGATCAAAAACAGCGCAAGTAATGGTGCAGCTTGCTACATTTTGGTGCTGCTATTACAGACAATACGTTTATTAACGGTTATTTCGTAATAAATTGATTTTTAAACAATTCATTGGTAGCCTATTAGTTAATCGGAATTAGCTTGCCACTTTTCGTCTGAACTTGTTTAAGGAAGCTTGACCGAACATTCCTCAAATCAGGTGCTACAAACTTTGCACATCACACTATAATAATCTTTGGAAGATAAAATGAAAGCAGACATAGCATTAATTGGCTTGGCGGTCATGGGACAAAACCTAGTCCTTAACATGAACGACCACGGCTATAAAGTGGCAGTCCATAATCGCACGAGCGCCACCACGGATGAGTTCCTGGCAGGTCCTGCCAATGGCACACAAGTCATCGGCGCACATTCCTTGCAAGAACTAGTCGATAGTTTAAAGTCACCACGCATCGTGATGTTGATGGTAAAGGCTGGCGACGTGGTCGATCAATACATCGACAAGCTGGTGCCATTATTGTCTGCCGGCGATATTATTGTTGATGGCGGTAATTCCCTGTACACCGACACCAATCGTCGGACTGTTGCACTTAAAGAAAAAAGCCTCCGTTACATTGGCACAGGCGTATCCGGTGGTGAAGAAGGCGCACGGAACGGCCCTTCCATTATGCCAGGCGGCAATAAAGAGGCATGGCCTTATGTGAAGCCTATCTTTCAGGCCATTAGCGCCAAAGTTGACGGCGACCCGTGTTGCGAATGGGTGGGCGATAACGGCGCAGGCCACTATGTAAAAATGGTACATAACGGCATCGAATACGGCGATATGCAAATCATCTGTGAAGCCTACCAATTGTTGTCGGAAGGCTTGGGCTTAAGTGCAGACGAAATGCACACTATTTTTGACGAATGGAATAAAGGCGAACTCAGTTCTTATTTGGTCGAAATTACCGCAGCGATTTTGGCTTATAAAGACGAAGACGGCTCGCCATTACTGCATAAAATTCTTGATACCGCCGGACAAAAAGGCACGGGCAAATGGACGGGCATCAACGCCCTGGATTTGGGTATTCCGCTAACATTAATTGGTGAAGCCGTATTTGCCCGTTGTTTATCGGCGCAAAAATCCGAACGTATCAAAGCAGCCGAATTCCTTGCTAGACCCAAGCAAACGTTCACTGGCGATAAACAAGCCATGATTAATGCCATCCGTGATGCTTTATACGCTGCCAAGATTATTTCTTACGCCCAAGGCTTCCGCTTACTGCGCGAGGCTTCAACAGAATATAACTTCGACCTCAACTACGGCGAAATCGCATTAATGTGGCGCGGCGGCTGTATTATCCGCAGCCAGTTCTTGAATGACATTAAACAGGCTTACCATACCAACCCCGACCTTGAAAACCTGTTATTGGCCGATTTTTTTATCGACACCATGAGACATGCCGAAAAAGGCTGGCGCAAAGCCGTTATTTTAGGCATTGAAATGGGTATACCGACACCTGCATTTTCCTCTGCTTTGGCTTATTTCGACGGCTACCGCACCGAGCGGCTACCCGCCAATTTATTGCAAGCGCAACGGGATTACTTCGGCGCACACACTTACGAGCGTACAGACAGGCCACGGGGCGAGTTTTTCCATACCGATTGGACGGGGCATGGGGGGAAGACGGCTTCGTCAACTTATAATGCATAGGTAGGCAGTTCGAGCGATAGGAGAATATTTTGCCTACCATATCGATGTTTTATGGCATTATCATCCGCATGTACTTTGCGCCGGGTGAACATCCACCGCCGCACTTTCATGTGTACTATGCTGAATACAAAGCTAGGGTCAATATACTTACCTGTGAAATGATTGACGGGAATTTGCCGCGGAAACAGGCAAAGCTCGTCTTAGCATGGGCTGAATTGCATCAAGAAGAGCTTATGGCCGATTGGGATTTGGTTATGAACGGCGAAGAACCTTTTAAAATCCAACCATTACAGTAATAGGAGGCCTTATGTATCCATCAGTGAAAGCCGTTGTTCCCCAAGATGATTACCTGCTTTATATTACTTTTAATAACGATGAAACTGGTGTATTGGATATGAAGCCCTACTTAGATTTTGGGATTTTCACGCGGATTAAAGATGATGCTTCATTCAAAAAAGTTGCCGTTGCCTTTGATACCATCGAATGGGAATCTGGAGCCGACCTTGATCCTGAGTTTGTCTATGAAAAATGTAAAAGAAATTCTGCCTAAGTTCCCTGTGGGTACGAACAGCATGCGCCCTGCTTGACTTGACTAATTATGCGAAAATTTATTATCTTCCTAGGCTTCACCATACTAGTCAATTGGTATTTTCCTTTACATGATTTTGATCGATTCCTACCTGGTTACATGTACTCATATTATCATAGGGAAGTGTATATGCTACGTATCACACTGATTTCAGTAACCTTACAATGGGTGTTACCTGCGCTTGCTGTTATTGCTTTCATGTGGCGTACGAACCTAGCAAATCGCCTTCACTCAGAATCAAGCATAAAGCTCTTCGGCATTGGTGTATCTGCTTACGTCGTTTACTTAGCACTTCGTTTTACAATTAGCTTTCTACCAGTGGGCAGTAGAAAGTATGCCTTCGACTTTTTTCTTAACTATGCAATGTTGCCACTCAAATTTCTGTTGTTATTCGGCGCAGTTAGGCTGCTTATTAGTCTGAAACCCTACGTTGATTAAATGTAAAAGGCCGTAAGGCGGATAAAATGTAGGGCGGATTAGCCGCGCAACATTCACAATCTATCGGTTTTGATTGAGCTTTGGGCGCGGCGTAATCCGCCGAATGGGCATCATCAAAATGGCGGATTACGGCGCACGGAAAATCTTTACTTACCTGAAACGCAGGTGTTTTGTGCGTCTAATCCGCCCTACGATTCGAAACTACGAATTCATTCAAATGATACAGAATGTAAAAATGCTTTTTTGAACCTTGGATCTTTTTATTTATGAATGCTGAACCCTGTACCTACGTAATCTATGGCGCGACAGGCAACTTGTCCCGCATCAAACTCATGCCCGCGCTGTATCACCTGGATGCAGCGAACCAGTTGCCGGAAGGCACCCGTATTGTTGCGATAGGCCGCAGGCCGTGGGATCAGAAAACCTGGTTGAAAGAACTCAGGGACATGATCGAGCAGAAAGTAAAAAGCGATATGAGCGAGCATGTGTTCAAGCGCTTTAGTGAACGCTTTTACTTACGCGGGACGGGGTTTGAAACCCCGTTACATACGTTTTATTAGTGAGGTTATTATTTTTGAACCACTTTGAAACCGTTCGGATGGGGCAACATGCCCCTTCCGGCGTATGGATGCACAGCCTGTTGGAGTGAACTTGTGAACTCCAACAAATAAGCTAGCTCAATGTTGGGGTTCGTACCTCATCCCAACCTACGGAAATTTAATTGTAGAGGTGCATAACAAAATTCATTTAAACATAACCCTTTCGAAAACATGAACGCCGAACCCTGCACTTACGTTATCTATGGCTCTACGGGCAACTTGTCCCGTATCAAACTCATGCCCGCGTTGTATCATCTGGATGCGGCCAATCAATTGCCGGAAGGTACGCGGATTATCGCCATTGGACGCAGACCGTGGGATCAGGCTACCTGGTTGAAGGAACTCAGGGACATGATCGAGCAGAAGGTCAAAAACGATTTTAACGAGCATGTGTTCAAACGCTTTGCTGAACGCTTTTATTATCACCGAGGTGATCTGCATGAAGCCGAAGCTTACGCTGCCTTGGCGGAACTCATCAACAGCCCTGAGCAGGCATTTTCCAAGAATATCGCGTTTTACCTGTCCATCAGCCCTGCCGACTTTGCCCAGGTGATGGAGTTGTTGAGCGTTAACCATTTGTTCGAGGAAGAATACGGTTGGCGGCGGGTGATTATCGAAAAACCGTTCGGCTACGACCTGGACAGCGCACAGGCTTTGCAAAAGCGCATCAGCCAGTATTTGACCGAGGAGCAGATTTACCGCATCGATCATTACCTGGGCAAAGGCATGGTGCAAAACGTGCTGGTGTTCCGGTTTGCTAACGTCATGTTGGAACCGTTGTGGAACCGCAATTACATAGACCATGTGCAAATTACCCATTCCGAGGAAATCGGCATTGAAGGCCGTGGCGAATATTACAACAGCGCAGGTGCCATGCGTGACATGCTGCAAAGCCATTTGCTGCAAATGCTAACCTTGGTGGCGATGGAGCCGCCCGTCTCCATGGAAGCAGAATCCTTGCGTGATGAAAAAGTGAAGGTGCTGAAATCCATCCGTCCGATACCGAAAGAAGCCGTGCATGGGCATTCGTTCCGCGCCCAGTATGCCAAGGGCAGTGTCGGTGGCAAGAAGGTTAACGGCTATCTGCAAGAAGACAACATTCCCGCCAACAGCACAACGGAAACTTACGCCGCTATGAAGCTGTATATCGACAACTGGCGTTGGCGTGGTGTGCCGTTTTACCTGCGTACCGGCAAACGCATGGCGAAAGCGCAATCGTCTATTTCCATCTGTTTCCGCCATCCGCCGCTGCAATTTTTCCGCGATACTCACGTGCAGTGCATGAACCCAAACTGGGTGCTGTTGGGCATTCAGCCGGAGGAGTGTATCCGCATTGAAATGACGGTAAAAGAACCTGGTCTGGAAATGAGTACACGAACCAGCAGCCTGGATGCGAGTTTCCGCAACCAGAATGAAAAATCCATTGATGCGTATGAAGACTTGTTGCTGGACGTATTGAAAGGTGACCGCTCGTTGTTCCTGCGTTTTGATGAAGTTGAATACGCCTGGCGTATCGTAGACCCTATCTTGCAAACCTGGGCGATTGAACGTGATTATATTGCGACGTATCCCGCCGGTTCCTGGGGCCCCGAAGACAGCCGCCGCCTGTTCGAGAAAGAAAGCCAGTCCTGGCGCAGCTCCTTAACACCGGAGCCTTGTAAGTATGAAGGCTAGTACGCATTGGCACACGCTGGAAACTGCGGATGATGTCGCTTTAGCTGCGTATCAGCGCATTCTTGATACTGCGAAATCAGCCATTGCTGAACGTGGGCAATTCAAACTGGTGCTGGCGGGCGGGACTACGCCGGAAAAAGTGTATCGTTTATTGGCGCTATCGGATGCTGATTGGTCGAAATGGCATATCTATTACGGTGATGAGCGCTGCTTGCCGATAGACCATAAAGACAGAAATAGCGTTATGGCAGAGCAAGCTTTTATAAGCAAAGTCGTTATTCCCAAAGCACAGATATTCACCATTCCTGCCGAATTGGGCGCTGAACAAGCCACGACCCTTTACCAGCAAACCATAAAAGCTGCCCTGCCTTTTGATTTAGTATTGCTGGGCATGGGTGAAGACGGACATACTGCAAGCCTGTTTCCTGGTCATAAGCATGATGCAGAAGAGCTGGTACATGCTGTTTATAATTCACCAAAGCCGCCACCGGAGAGGGTTTCGATCAGCGCAAAGGCATTGGGTAATGCACGGCAGGTGATTTTTCTGATTACCGGATCGAATAAGCAAGAAGCCGTTAAGCTGTGGCGGTCTGGTCATGATCTGCCCATAGCTAGCATCTTATCGGATAATATTGATATTTATATTGACCGAGATGCTTATCAAGGGAGTTGATTTCGTTCATGGTTCGACGACCGAAGGAAGTGCCAGTGGTGCAAGCTCACCGCGAACAGAATCAACACGAACCGTTCGTCCTGAGCTTGTCAAAGGACATAACATCAACATTTAAGCCCATTCTTAATCAACTCCAAACAACTAACTCAATAACCCTTTCTCTACACCCTTCTCTGTAATACAATTACCCGCTTTTTGGTTTGTTCGAGTAGACCGTACTTTCACTGTTTTTTCAGTGAATACAGAGTCGATAGGATGTTGTGTTTCATTAATTAACGAAGGTCAGTTTTATGTGTTGGAGTGGAGAAGCGTCGGGCGTGTTGGCTGCCATAGGTCTAGGTACCGCAGTTTACATCGCAAAAAAAGGGGAATCGAAGGAACTGTGGATTCCGTTAACGTATTTCGCGTTAATGGAGCTATTACAGGCAGTGACTTACATTTACATTGATTTATGTGACAACCCCAATAACCAGATACTCACGATGCTAGGGTATTTGCACGTCGCGTTTCAGCCGTTTTTTGTCAATATGGTGGCGTTGTACTTCGTCCCTCCGGAAATCAAAGTCAAGATCCAAACTGTCGTCTATACCCTCTGCACAGTCGGCTCAATATTTTTGCTATTTAAAATGTATCCGTTTGATTGGGCAGGAAAATGTAATATCGGCATAGAAGGCTTTTGCGGTCCAGCGGTATGTTCAGTGCATGGTGCATGGCATATTGCCTGGCAAATGCCGTTAAATGGCTTGGTATCAGACCCTATCGAGTGGCTGTTTAATTTCCATTGGGGATTGCACGTTCTTAGCTATATCCTAGTATGTTTTATCATGCCGATAATCTATGGCTCGTACCGATTTGTGGCGTTCCATTACCTGATGGGGCCGTGGATTTCCAGCGTCACCACGAATGATCCGAATGAATTTGCGGCGGTTTGGTGTTTATTTTCGATTGCGTTATGCGTATCGGTGATTAAATCACCTGTACGGAAGTACCTGCACGTAAGAAATTGGCCGTTTTATAATCGCTGCGCCTCACCAGCTGAGCCAGTAGTAGTCACTCGATAAAATCAAACCATCAGGCAGTTACAACGTAGCAAGTCCACGTAACTGCCTGGTGGCAATGGTTTCTCTGTTTGAGCGTTTCACCTATATCTAAGCCTGATAACTGGTCTATACTCCCCACATTAGCTCATTAGACCTACATTACATTGCCTTAAGTGGGAATCCCTCTAGCTGTTGCTACGCTACGCAGAACATTCAGCTCACCTTTGCTAATTTGCATTTATAAGCTAACATAAAACCGTAGCTTATTTTCCGCAGCATTTTTGTTGTATTTTGTGATACATCTCTCATTATTTTAAGCGTAATATAGAGTACCATGCGTCACTGGGGTTACCGTTGCAATCCTGTAATGAAAAGTACAACACGCTAAAGAATCACCAAGTACCTTTATGAATGTTGGTGCTATGACTATGCAAATTTTCATAAAATGCCTTTTTTGAATTCAGAGTTCGAAGCTCTAACTTATGGAGAAAATGATGAGCGAACACAATGACCTACCATCTGAAAGCAATGTTAAAACAGTAGAATCCGCATCACAAAATGCTGGCTATCGCGCATTGATTGTTGATGATAATGCCGCGTTTCTAAAATTATTGGCATTCAGTCTTTCCATGCAACCCAAAATAGGTGTAATTGACTTAGCAGAAAGCGGTGAAAGTGCTATTGAAAAAGCCGAAGCAACACAATATGACCTTATTTTTATGGATGCGATGATGCCTGGGATTGATGGTTACGAAGCCTGTACCCGTTTGCGAGAAAATCCAGCCTATAAAAATACGCCTATTATTATGGTATCAGGACTCACCTCACCTTTGGAAGAGGTTAAGGGCATTATAGCCGGTAGCACAACCTACGTAACAAAACCTGTACAGCAAGAATCGTTTAAAGAACTCGTCACCCGTGTGCTGGTCTGGCTAGAATATAAGAAAACGGCTGACGAGAACTTCAATTAAGCTTATTTTTCAGTTGTGAATACCCATTAAGCTACCAAAACAAATCCAAACTTTCCCTGATTAGCACGTAGCCTCGATGACGTAAAACGGAATCGAGGAACAACGGTCATTACCCTCTATTTCATTGTATTACATCAAAGCCATTTGATTTATAAGCGTTTTAATTTTTCTTTCCTGCGTTATGATATTTGCACATAAGCGAAATTGCCCAGTTGCACGACGTAAATTTTCATCAGAATCGACCACTTTAAAATAGCGATTGCCTTCGAGATAATCGGTATAAAACCGCAGCCCTAACTCGAACGGGAGCAGGCGAATAGCGGGATAGACGAATTGGTAATCGTATGCTGAAAATAGCTCGCCCATCTCGCTTAGATAGCGGGTTAACAATACCTGACATAGTTCAAGATCAAACCTATCTGTTGAGGTATTGTGACAGCACGACCGCATACAATCACCTAAATCATAATGAATTAATCCAGGTTTGACGGTATCCAGATCAATCAAGCTGACAACATGCTGGCTGGTTTTATCGAACAGGAAGTTATTCAGTTTGGGATCGCCGTGAATGACTCTTTCCATTAGCAAACCTTGCGCTTTTGCTGTTTCCAGATCACCTGCAATAGGCTGATAACGCGCAATAAAGTCTGCACAGCAGTTGTCTTCAGATATTTTAGTGCTGGTTTTTACTTGTTGGTAATGCTGCAAATAGCCAGGTGTAATATGGAAGCCTGGTAAGGTATCGTGCAATTTTGCAGAATCCAAGCCGTAAGTAAGGCGATGGAATTGCCCCAGCGCATAGCCCACCTGCCCTACTTGTGTGTGATTGCTGATGGTTTCCAGGCTTTCGGTATTGTCGATATAGCTTAATGCCCGCCAAACATCATCTTGCTCAACACAAAAAAAGCTATTGTTAGCTAAAGTTGGTAGAAGCTGAGGGATTGTTAGGGTTATTTTCTCGTCGCTAATCTGCTCAACGTGCTGATTAAGCACCATCAAGTTAGCCATGATCTGCTCAGGTTGAGGAAATACCTGTTTGTTTATACGTTGTAAAACGAACGGCTTTGCTTCTGTGCTAACCAAATAGGTGTCATTAATCAACCCATTACCTAAAGACTCAATCCGTATAATCGACGTAGAAAATTGTTGAGCAACACTATTTATCAATTACTGAATCTCTGCACGATGCTTAAAAAGCTCGGGTTTCCTTAATGATGCAAATGCGCTGCTAACCAACGGGCGGCTACTTCTTCCGCCATACCTTTGCGTCTTGCATAGTCTTGAAGCTGATCCATATCGATTTTACCGACATTAAAATACTGCGCTTCGGGGTGGGAAAAATACCAACCACTTACCGCCGAAGCAGGGTACATGGCAAAACTCTCGGTCAGTGCTATGCCGGTAGTTGCAGTTGCATTAAGCAGTTCAAACAGCTTGGCTTTTTCGGTATGG
The DNA here is from genome assembly GCF_964779595.1 of Methyloglobulus sp. Lineage (NCBI taxonomy): Bacteria > Pseudomonadati > Pseudomonadota > Gammaproteobacteria > Methylococcales > Methylococcaceae > Methyloglobulus > Methyloglobulus sp. The sequence continues at coordinate 7,673 of NZ_CBAROL010000008.1, read as the reverse complement.
TCTGGACACGCCGGATAACCTGGCGCAGGTCGTATACCCTGATAGGCTTCGTTGATTAGCTGGTCGTTATCATGCGTTTCGTCTTCTGCATAACCCCAGAAGTCTTTTCTGACGACTTGGTGCATATATTCTGCCAAGGCTTCCGCCAAGCGGTCTGCTAAGGCTTTAAGCATAATAGAACTATAATCGTCATGATCGCGTTCAAACTCTTCAAGTTTGGCTTCTATGCCTATCCCTGTCGTCACGGCAAATGCACCAATATAATCATGCTTACCGGAATCTGCTGGCGCTATAAAATCGGACAAGCAATAATTGGGACGACCTGGTGCTTTCATGTTTTGCTGACGCAAATGATGCAAGGTTTCGCGTTCTTTGGTTCGCGTTTCATCGGTAAATAAGATGACATCATCATCGTTACTGGCTGCCGGAAAGAAGCCAATGGTTGCTTTTGCAGTCAACCAATTCTCGCTTACGATCTCTTTTAACATTTTATTGGCATCATCGAACAGCGTCCTAGCTTCCATACCGACGACTTTATCATCGAGAATTTTAGGATAACTTCCCGCCATTTCCCAAGTCTGGAAAAATGGTGTCCAGTCAATGTATTCAACCAACACACCCAAGGAAATATTGTCGATAACTTTTGTGCCTAAAAACTTAGGCTTAACCGGCTCGTAACCGCCCCAGTTGAATTTGTTTTGCCGTGCAGCGTCAAGAGTATGCTGTTTAGTTTTCGCTTCGCGGCCTTTATGACGTTCCCTGACTTCTGCGTATTCTTCGCGTGTGCTCTGGACAAATTCATCTTTTAGCTCGGCGCTTAACAGGTTACTGGCTACACCGACTCCGCGAGAGGCATCTGTCACATAAACCGTCGCACCTTTATAGTGCGGTTCAATCTTGACGGCAGTATGGGCGCGGGAAGTGGTTGCACCGCCAATCATCAGAGGAATAGTAAAGCCTTGGCGCTGCATTTCTTTGGCGACATGCACCATTTCATCCAGTGACGGGGTAATCAACCCGCTTAAGCCGATAATATCGACATTTTCCAAGCGTGCGGTTTGCAGGATTTTTTCGGCGGGCACCATCACGCCCAAGTCGATAACTTCGTAGTTATTGCATTGCAACACGACACCGACAATATTTTTACCGATATCATGCACGTCACCTTTAACGGTAGCCATAAGGATTTTGCCATTGGTCTGACGGTCTTCGGCAGATTTGTCGGCTTCCATAAATGGCATCAAGTACGCCACGGCTTTTTTCATGACCCGCGCGGATTTCACTACTTGCGGTAAGAACATTTTACCCGCACCAAACAGGTCGCCGACCACGTTCATGCCGTCCATCAATGCGCCTTCTATGACATGCAGTGGACGTTCGGCTTCTAATCGCGCTTGCTCGGTGTCTTCGTCAATGTAATCGGTAATGCCTTTGACCAGCGCATGTTCCAGGCGTTTACTTACTGGCCACTCGCGCCATTCCAAATTTTCCTGTTTGACTTCGCTGCTACTGCCATCGCCACGGTATTTCGCCGCCAATTCCAGTAATTTGTCCGTGCCACTACCGTCGTGGGTGTTTAAGACCACGGCTTCAACTGCATCGCGCAAGTCGCGGGGAATGTCTTCGTATATAGCCAATTGTCCGGCGTTGACGATACCCATCGACATACCTGCCTGAATAGCGTGGTACAAAAACACCGCATGAATCGCTTCACGCACCGGATTATTGCCGCGAAACGAGAACGACACGTTAGACACGCCGCCGGAAATTAATGCGTAAGGCAGGGTTTGCTTAATCTCGCTGGTGGCTTCGATAAAGTCCAAACCGTAGTTGTTATGTTCGTCGATGCCCGTGGCAATAGCGAAAATATTGGGGTCAAAAATAATATCTTCGGGCGGAAAACCAACTTGTTCGACGAGAATTTTATAAGCGCGTTGGCAAATTTCGACTTTTCGGGCTTTGGTATCGGCTTGACCTTCTTCATCAAACGCCATGACGATAACTGCCGCGCCATAACGACGCACCAACTTGGCATGTTTAATAAACGCTTCTTCGCCTTCTTTTAGTGAGATAGAATTGACTACGCCTTTACCTTGGATACATTTAAGCCCAGCTTCCAAAATATCCCATTTGGAAGAGTCCAGCATAATCGGTACTTTGGCAATGTCCGGTTCGGATGCAATCAGCATCAAGAAGCGCACCATCGCTTCTTTGGACTCCAACATGCCTTCGTCCATGTTGATGTCGATGATTTGTGCGCCGTTTTCGACCTGTTGTTTGGCAACATCCAGCGCGACTTCAAAATTACCTTCGATAATCAGTCGTTTAAATGCAGCTGAACCGGTGACGTTGGTGCGTTCGCCGACATTTACAAACAGACTATCTGCACCTATCAACATTGGCTCTAGTCCTGATAAGCGGCATTGTTTTTCAATTTCAGGAATGATTCGGGGCGCATGGTTCTGCACCGCATCACTAATGGCTTTAATCGTCGCAGGTGACGTGCCACAACAACCGCCGATAATATTCAGGTAACCGCTCTGCGCCCAATCTGCCAGTTCTTGTGCCATTTGCTCGGGTGTTTCATCATATTCGCCGAATTCATTGGGTAATCCGGCGTTGGGATGAGCCGAAACGTGAGTGTCAGCAATAGACGATAATTCAGCAATATATTGCCGTAACTCGGTTGCGCCTAAAGCACAATTAAAACCGAAAGAAATCGGTTCAATATGTTTTAAAGAATGCCAGAAGGCACCAACGGTTTGTCCTGATAGGGTTCTTCCCGATGCGTCGGTAATCGTACCGGAAATCATCACCGGTAGTTTGTAACCAATGGTTTCAAAGTACCCATCAACCGCAAAAATAGCGGCTTTGGCATTCAGGGTATCGAAGATGGTTTCAATCAGGATAATATCCGCACCGCCGTCTATCAATCCACGCGTGGCTTCTGTGTAGGCATCAACCAGTTCGTCAAATGATATATTGCGAAAACCAGGATCATTGACATCGGGCGACATTGACGCGGTACGTGCGGTCGGACCAAGAACACCAGCGACAAAGCGCGGTTTTTCCGGTGTTTTTGCCGTGTATTCATCGGCAGCTTGCTTGGCAACGCGTGCCGATTCAACATTAAGTTCGTAAGCGAGTGCTTCCATGCGGTAATCTGCCATAGAAACACTGGTAGAATTGAAGGTATTAGTTTCAACAATATCCGAACCCGCCTCAAAATAAGCACTATGAATGGCTTTGATAATATCTGGCTGGGTTATCGACAATAAGTCGTTATTGCCCTTAAGATCAACTTCCCACTGGGCAAAGCGGTCACCTCGAAAATCCTTTTCTTCCAGTTTATAACCCTGGATCATCGTACCCATTGCGCCGTCAAGAAACAGGATTCTTTGGGATAATGCTTGCTTAAGAAGTGCTGATTTGCTCATTTAGATTTATTGCCGGAGTGTGTGACTTGATTGTTATTGCTTTAAAAGCGATCAAGCTCTATTATTTTTTAAGTGCTTCCCTAGGAGATTATCGTGTCAAAACCAACTATTATTCAAACGATCATGAGTATTTTAGCAGCTTTTGTGGGTGTCCAGAGCGACAAGAATCGGAAATTGGACTTCGAGCAAGGTTCGCTTACGACTTATGTGGTTGGTGGCTTGATTTTTACTGTCTTATTTGTCGCTACCCTGATTTTTGTGGTTTCCAGGGTTTTGGGTGATTAGGCTAAACAATACTAAATATTTCCTTTATTTCAAACACAAAAAAGCCCAAGCATTGCCTGGGCTTTTCATTTTGCTATACGGCTTATTTGTTATCAGGATTTTTAAAGCTATCTTTAATGCTCTTGAGCATATCGCCAAAACCGCTAAATAAATTAGATTTAGTCAGTGACTCTTTTAGGACAAACTTGGTGCGGACAAATGCAACCAATAAGAAGCCTGCAAGGGGTGGAAACAATTCAAAAAACACCGACGAGAACGTTCCTTTTGAGCCTTGAAAGCCGCCCACATTTTTCCTGTCACCAATACTCAGGACATCACGCTCATAAGCCTCACCGCCCTCACTTGCTCTCATCGATTCGATAAGGTAATTACTGCCTCCAATCAATAAGAACTGTGATGCCATATAAACCACAGCACAAATCATCACCCACATTACCACATTACTTACGTTCGCTTTTGTGGCTGTTTGGTAAACCCAAACAAGCACAAGAATACCTAATATTCCACCAATCATCGTTGCACCCTTTGTTATTATAATTTAGTTAAAAAGTAATAAAGAAACGGACATTTCAAGATCATTTCTGAGCCATTTTTCTCAATAACCTTACAAGACTCAAGTTTTTCTCGTCCTGGAGCTACCTGTTTTTTTATCACGCCGTCTTCGACCTTATACTGAACCGGTATATTCATCTCCAACGTTCTCCCGCCCACATCTGTCGCCTTACTCATGAGAACGCCACCTTCCTGGAAGTCCCACTCCACTATAACCTTTTTTTTCTCGCCGTCTAATTTCGGTGACTCGGCAGTCACTTTCCACTTGCCCAGAATTTCTGAATTATCTTTTAATACGACATCAGCATTCGCTGAAAGTGCAAAAAAAACTGCCGCTACCGGTAACGCTACCAGGTATCTTTTGATCATCTTTCCAGCTCCTCATCAATCGTTCTTATTATTAAAGACTAGATTTTAAACGATACTGCATTCGCTATCGAGTTTTAAATTTATTTTTCTTATAAATGTTCAAACCCATTAAACCAACTAATTTAGTGAACTCTTGTTGAAAATCCTAATTCGGGACATAGTACCCAACAATAGGTTTTGTCTTCAGGATTGTGTCAACGTATAAACAACCTTTAAAAAACCGGACAATAATTACAACAAATCTACATTTATAATTATTATTCAATTAGTTACATACATTATAAAACAACATTCTTGGAATGTGTTTAACCTAATATAAGCACAAAGCTAAATCACAATCCTATGTCGGATAATCCAGGATGATTATCTGGTCTTATGCCCAACGGCCAGTGAAATTTACGTTCTGCCTCACTTATCGGCAGGTCATTAATGCTGGCGATGCGCCGTTTCATCAAGCCATTTATATCGAATTCCCAGTTTTCATTGCCATAGGAACGAAACCACGAACCCGAATCATCATGCCATTCATAAGCAAAGCGGACGGCAATCCGTGCATCATGGAATGCCCATAACTCTTTTATCAAGCGGTAATCCCGTTCCTTTGCCCATTTTTGCGCCAGGAATTCCTCAATTGCCGTACGACCTTGCAGAAAATCTGCCCGATTACGCCACAAACTGTCGATTGTATACGCCAGTGCTATGTTCTCTGAATTTCGGGTATTCCAGGCATTTTCAGCCGCGCGTACTTTCTGGGTAGCGGTTTCTTGGGTGAATGGCGGGATAGGTTGGCGGATACTGTCATTCATTTTAATTGCCACAAAGTTAGTTCGTTCTTAATAATATCAACAATATCTATAACAATCACTTCAGCCTAACGCTTATTGTAAACAACCCGCCCCAAACCGCTAATGTCATAATCGCCGAATTCCTTGGCTTTGTCGTTAAATGCCGCTGTTTGGCAGAACGCCAACAATTTTTGGATAGGCTGCTCAAAATAATCGAACCGCCGTATGACCAGATCAAACCGCTCTTTGGCTAAGGGCATGAAACCAAGATGCAATTGCTTTGCAACTGACGACACCGCCATGCCAACATCCGCCCTGCCCCCTGAAATCGCCAGTCCCACTTCCATCTCAGTACGAGCCAGTGTGTCAATTATATTCAGCTTGTTTTCAGCGAAACCTGATTTTTCCAGCAGATGATCCAGCAAGATACGACTACCAGAACCGGCTTGCCGTGTTATCAATCGGGGTCGTTTATCTACTAAATCAGCAAGGTTCTTTATCGCCAGTGGATTATTTTTGGCGACTATCAAACCTTGCCTTCGCCAAGCCCATTCCAGCACCACAATATCGTTATCCTGCAAGGTTTGTTCGACCACCGGAATATTGTATTCGCCCGTCCCGACATCCAGGACATGCATGGCACAAACCATCGCCTCGCCTGCGGAAAAACGACTAAGCCCTTCCAGACTACCCGTCGTTTGCATCGCCATCGCCGAAACGCTTTCACGTAAAGCCCACTCCAGCAACGGGTCGTGGCTACCGACTACGATTTCAGGGATGATTTTAAAGCGCAAGTCCTGCAAGCTGGTTTCGCTGTTGTTCATCAACCAAAGGTCGATCAAGTGCCTGGAAAACAGCCACTTTCCGGTAACACGGGTACAGGGTATCTGTTTTTGCGTGATCAGGTCATAAATCTTGCGTTCCTTAACTCGCAGGTAATCTGCGATCTCATGCACAGTCATCATTTCAGTCAAGGGGAATGGTCTCTTAAGCTTTTACATTAGGACGGTCAATATAGCGGTGTTGATAATGAACTGCAATGCGCCGATGCGGATAAGGACTTAACGAAAAAAGTCACTAATTATCAGTTATTTTGTACATAACAATGTGATTTTTACGTATAGCATGAATTTACTATTAAATTAAAGGTCACATAAATTATTTTTTTATGTTTATTTATGTGTTTTTTACACTATTTAATTGATGTGTTAAACTGAGTCCATCATTTAGCTTTATAAAGTCAGACTGCCATTATCAGGAATAACGGCATTGCCTTAACGAGAAACGTATGACCGGATCAAGCCCCATAAACCCCAAAGTGCAAGCCAATGTACAAGCAATCATCACCAATCTTAAGGATAAACCTGGCGCGTTATTGCCCATTTTGCATGGCATCCAAGACGAATTAGGCTATGTCCCTGCCGATATTGTTCCGGCCATTGCCGATGCCCTGAACCTAAGCCGAGCCGAAGTGCATGGTTGCATCAGTTTTTACCATTATTTTCGTGATACCCCGCCGGGCAAACAGACCATCCATTTGTGCCGTGCTGAATCTTGCCAGGCGATGGGTTCCAAGGCGTTAGAAGAGCATGTCAAGTCAAGGCTTGGCATTGATTATCATGAAACCACGAAAGACGCCGCTTTTTCGCTGGAGCCGGTGTATTGCTTAGGCTTATGCGCCTGCTCGCCTTCCATGCAAATTGGCAATGAAGTTTATGGCAGGGTATCTGCCGAATCCTTTGACAACACTATTAAGCAGGTAGGTGCGTAATTATGCCAATTACCGTCTATGTGCCTTGTGACTCTGCAGCCTTATGTTTAGGCGCGGATAAGGTCGCCGCCAAGATTATTGAAGAAGCCAAAAACCGTAGTGTCGCTATCAATTTAATCCGCAACGGCTCAAGAGGGCTGTTCTGGTTAGAACCGTTGGTGGAAGTCGGCACAGACAAAGGTCGCATCGCTTACGGGTCTGTGCAAGCCAACGATGTGGCAGATTTATTTGATGCCAATTTCCTGACGGGTGGCGCACATCCGTTGGCCTTAGGCTTGACAGAAGACATCCCTTATCTGAAGAAGCAGGAACGCCTGACGTTTGCCCGTGTCGGTATCACTGATCCAATAAGCCCTGATGATTACCTGGCACACGACGGTTATCGCGGATTGAAGAATGCGTTGGGCATGTCCGGTGCGGACATTGTAAAACATGTCACAGATTCTGGCTTGCGGGGACGCGGCGGTGCGGCTT